>DASQEB010000514.1:0-3389 GCA_035633875.1 Thermoanaerobaculia bacterium | reverse complement strand
AGGCCCTGGACACCGCCTTCAAGGAGGCATTGAGCCAGGGCAGGCCCGCCTACCGGTTCCTGGATGCGGGGCTGCAGAGCGTACCCCAGGTGGCCCTGGCGGTGCCGGTCTCCGCCGGGCCGCAGGGGCCGCGGGTGGTCGTCGAGGCGCTGTTCAAGTTCCTGCCCGTCGAGGATCTCCAGGGGGATGTGGCGGCGTTCCTCGTCGACCGGCAGGGGAAGCTCCTCTGGTCGCAGGGTGCCGACGCCGCGGCGAAAGAGGCGCTTCTCGGCTCCGAGATGCTGAAGTCGTTCGTCCGGGTGCCGATGACCTCGATCAACGAGTATGGCTTCGGATCCGGCAGGCAACGCCGGGAGGTTCTCGCCCAGGTGGGCGTGGTGGAGGAGGCCGGTTGGGGGCTGGTCGTCCAGAAACCTTTGTCCGAGGCGTTCCAGGCCGTGAACACGATGATCGTCAATGCGGTCCTCGCCACGGCCCTCCTGGTCTCCCTCTCCCTGTTCTGCGCGTACATGGCGGCGCGTTGGGTGAGCCAGCCGATCCAGCGGCTCACCGAGACGACGCACGACATCGCCGAGGGCAACTTCGGCGGCCGGGTGGAGATGACGGGACTATCCTTCGAGCTGGCCGATCTGGCCGAGGATTTCAACCGGATGAGCGGCTACGTCGAAAGCTACGTCCAGCAACTCCGGCAGGCTGCCCAGGCGAACCGGGACCTCTTCATCGGATCGCTGCGCGCCTTCGTGGCTGCGGTCGACGCCAAGGATCCCTACACCCGCGGCCACTCCGAGCGGGTGGCGGCCTACAGCCGCACCATCGCCCGCTACCTCGGGCTCCCCGAGGAGGTCCAGCACAAGATCTGGATCGGCGCCCTGCTCCACGACGTGGGCAAGATCGGCGTCGAGGACCACATCCTCCGCAAGGAGGGGGTCCTCTCCCCGGAAGAGTACGAGCAGATGAAGATGCACACCGTGATCGGCGCCGACATCATGGCGCCGATCGAGCAGCTCAAGGAGATGATCCCCGCCATCCGTTCGCACCACGAGGCCTGGAACGGCCGCGGCTACCCGGACGGCCTCAAGGGGGAACAGATTCCGCTGTTCGCCCGCATCGTCGGCGTGGCCGACACCTTCGACGCGATCACCACCAACCGGCCGTACCAGCAGGCCTACAGCCTGCAGTTCGCCGTGGAGACCATCACCCGGCTGACGGGCAGCCGTTTCGATGCCAAAATCGTGACCGCCTTCCTGCGCGCCTTCGAAGCCGGCGAGATCCGTGCAGGCGAGGCCCGTTCGGGCCGGCAAGAAGCCTCCCAGCCCGTCGAGCTCAAGGCCGCTGGCCAGCGCTGAGGACTTGTGTTTCAGTACGTACTCGCCAACCTCCTCGCCAACAACGACCGGGCCCTCGGCGCCCTGTTCCTGGACGGCAGCGGCGAGACCGTGGATCTCGCCTGCTCCGATTTCAGCCCGTACGAGATGCGGGTCATCGGCGCCTACCTGGGGATCTACCTCCGCCAGCTCGAAAAGGTCCTCGCCAACAACGATCTCGGCGAGGCGCGGATGATCCACATCGAAAAGAACGCCATCCATATCTACGTCGTCCCCCTCCCGGAGGGCTACCACCTCGCCATGGTCCAACGCCACCCCGCCCTGGTCGGCCGCGCCCGGGCCACGCTGAACGACGCGGTGGAGCAGCTCAAGCGAGAGCTGTTCGTGGATTAGGGGATATCATTCCCCCGCTATGGCTGAAGATCCCACCAAGAAGAACGACATTCTGGAGCTCGCGCCCGAGACCCGCCTGCCCGAGGAGGAACAGGAGCAGGAGCAGTCCGGCTTCTGGAAGAAGCTCAAGCGCGGGCTCTTCATGACGCATACGGAGCTCATCGAGAAGGTCTCCGACGCCGTGAGCGGCAAGGTGACCCTCGACGAGCGGACCTTCGAGTACCTGGAGGAGGTGCTGATCAGCTCGGACCTCGGGGTGGAGACCTCGCTCGAGCTGGTGGAGCGGGTCCGCAAGAACGCCCTGAAGGAACAGGTCGGCAGCGCCACGCGCCTGCGCAAGATCCTGGCCGACGAGATCGCGGACCTCCTCTACGAGCTGCCCCGGCCCCGTCTCGCCGGCCGGGGCCCTCTCCTGACCCTGGTCGTGGGCGTCAACGGCGTGGGCAAGACCACGTCCATCGCCAAGCTCGCCCGGCGCGCCGAGGAGGAGGGTCAGAAGGTGATGCTCGCCGCGGGTGACACCTTCCGGGCCGCGGCCATCGAGCAGCTCGCCCTCTGGGGCGAGCGCCTGGGCGTCGAGGTCGTGCGCCAGGGCCAGGGGGCCGACCCCGGGGCCGTGGTCTACGACGCCATCCATGCGGCCAAGGCCCGCCGGATGGACCACCTGATCATCGACACGGCCGGCCGCCTCCACACCAAGGACCACCTCATGGCCGAGCTGGGCAAGGTCCGGAGGGTGATCGACCGCGAGGCGCCGGAGTGGGCCAAGCGGACGATCCTGGTGCTGGACGCCACCACCGGCCAGAATGCCCTGGCCCAGGCCCGCACCTTCGCCCAGGTGGTGCCCATCGACGGCGTGCTCCTGGCCAAGGTGGACGGCACCGCCAAGGGCGGCATGGTGGTCGCCATCGCCCGCGAGCTCAAGCTCCCCGTCCTCTACCTGGGCGTGGGCGAAAAGGCGGACGACCTGGTGGATTTCCGCCCGCGGGAGTTCGCCTCTGCTCTCGTCGGCTGAGGCCCTGCGTCGGGCCCTCCGGCTCGCCGCCCGGGGCCGCTACCGCACCTCGCCCAACCCCATGGTGGGCGCCCTCGTGGTCCGGGACGGCGAGGTCGTCGGGAGCGGCTGGCACCGCGAGGTGGGAGGCCCTCATGCCGAGGTCCACGCCCTCCGGGAAGCGGGGGAGCGCGCCCGGGGTGCCACCCTCTACGTGACCCTGGAGCCCTGCTTTCACCACGGCCGCACGCCCCCGTGCGCCGACGCCGTCATCGCGGCCGGAATCACCCGGGTGGTGGCCTGCCACCGCGACCCCGATCCGCGCGTTTCCGGCCAGGGCTTCGCGAAGCTCCAGGCGGCCGGCCTCGAGGTCGAGGTGGGGACGCTCGCCGGGGAGGCCGTCCGCTTGAACCTCCGGTTCCTTGTGGCGGCCACCCTCCGCCGCCCCGCGGTCACCCACAAGTGGGCCATGAGCCTGGACGGCCGCATCGCCACCTCCCACGGGGAGAGCCAATGGATCTCTTCGCCCCAGGGGCGGCGCTGGGCTCTGGCCCTGCGGGAGGAGCACGACGCCATCCTCGTGGGGAGCGGCACGGTCCTGGCGGACGACCCCCGCCTCGACCGCCGGCTGGGCCTCGCCGCGGGACCCAACGTCCGGGTCGTCCTCGACCGCCGTC
>DASQEB010000513.1:0-11502 GCA_035633875.1 Thermoanaerobaculia bacterium | reverse complement strand
CAGGAGGGCGCAATTTCGCTTCAGATAAAGCAAGGAGAGGGAGAGCCCCTGCGCATTGGGTTTGAGGAGCTGGCCCTGCTTTCTCCAGATCGTGAGGAGCGGCTCCAGGCTCTGGATTCATGCCTCAGGGAAATCGGCCCTACAGGGCCCGATTTTTCTTCACTACAGCGCAGCGCAAGGGAAAGGGAGCTGTCCGAAAGAGAGGCCAGTGAGCTGCTGGACGCTCTGTGGAATGGGGTCGCCGGAGTCCAGGCACGGCTCGAAGCCCGTCTGGAGGCTGGCGAAGCAACTCTGTGGGATCTGGTTCCGGAATCGCTCGACTACTTCGAACGGCTCTGCGGACCTGATCCTGGCAACCTCGTCCCAGAGGAGTATCTGAGCTCCGTCCTGCCTGAGTACCGAAAGAGTCTTCTGCGGCGGGATCTCCGGCGGGGACTCGAACTATGCCTGATGGGCGCACTTCGGGATGATCTCTGCCCTGGAGCGTGGCTGGAAGGGACGGACGACGATGAGCTTTGGCAGGCAATGGAAGCTTGTCAGCCGCAGCTTGCTCCGTTCTCTCTGCTGGGCGCCCTCGACGTGGCGCTCTATCGGCAGCACGACGACCGGTTCCGGGTCTTCGCTGAAAATGCTGTTGCTACGCTCATCAAAAATCAGTTCCCAGATGCCGCCAAGAATGACCTCTACCAGTTCCTCCCAGCGTTCGCACAGTTCAACGTGAACCAAATCAACCTTCTGGAGAATGGAAAACTGAGAGCACCATTCTGGAAACGAATGTGCGCTTGGATGCAAGCAAACCAAGTGATCCGCCTTCTGCGCCCATTAGGCGTCAACCTGGATGGCCTTCGCACGCAACTCGAAATGAATCTCGTAGCCGCGGGGAGGTATGCCAACCTTCTGGACCTACAGCGGGAGCCTATCTACCATGCTAGTGAGTTTTCGTCTCTCGCGCTTCGGTGCGAGGTTCTTCGCCGATTGCTCCACCTGAAAGTGCGACTCAGTGCGGCGGGCAGAATGGTTCCAGGTGCCGATGAAATCGAAAAGGCAGCCGCACGCCTTGCTAAGGAATCCGGTCTGCCTCTGTGCTGGGCTCTTCCCGGCCCACTGGAGGGGCACCGGAGGCCCGTGGAGTCAGAAAACGCCCTCGTAGAAGACTCGAAGGACGCGCTGTTGAAGTTATCAGGCGACCTTCTTCTATCAAATATGTTGACTCTTTCCCAGATCTTCCATTTTGACAGGGATACGATGTCCTACTTCCGAGAAGTGATCGCGAAGATCGATTCCGAAGATGGAAACTTCAGCCCTGAAGAGCGTTTGGTAAATGCGGGTTTCGTTGCGGCCGCACAGCGAGACAGTGAGCTTGCGGAAGCTATCGCTGAAGCTGTCTTTACCCGTGCGTCCGGTCTACAAGGACCCAACCCTGTGGTCTTGGGGCTGCAAGCACTTGTGATCGCTAGCGCGGCTTTCGAGGAAGAGAACGCCTGGGCCGCTTGGCTGAAGGAAAAGCTCTCCGAGTTCGCAGGGCGTCTGCCGGCCGGCAAGGCTTCGGCACTGCTTTATCACCAGTTGCAGGAGTTAAAGAAGGTCACCAAGTTGAACCTCGGTGTTTACAGCCGAGCCGAGGCTCTCGCTTCGGCTGGTGCATCGTAGGCTTGGGAGCCTCCGGTAGATCTCCCAGAAGAGAAGTAGGAGCCCTCTCAGGCGGCCTCGATGTCTGTCAGGAAGAAGTCTACGCCGACGAACAGCAGAGGATAGTCGGCGACCCTGGCAGCCGCGTAGCTCAGACAATCGCCCAGATTGAGAGCCGCCGGGTGTCGCCCCTTACCGAAACGGCGGAATGCGTCCAGCGCCTCTCGCCAGTGCTGTTCTCCGAAAACCACTGGCACGACCCCGGGTAGGCCTACCGGTCTACCAGACGGTTCGAAGGACCTTCAAGCCCTCTCTGTAGTCCTCGCTGCTCAGGTCCGCGGGAATGCCATGAGCTGCCAGGAGATCCATCATTTCACTGACGGAGACACCCGCCAGCTCGGCGGCCTTGCTCAGTGAAGCATGTCCCTCGCGATACCGTTCGAGGGCGAGCAGCACGCGGCCACGGCCGATGAGTTCCCGAACGGCTGTCGAGAGGTCCTCCCTCTCGGCCTCGGCCAGGCTGTTGAGGAAGTTATAGTCGTCCGCTTCCAGCCGGATGCTAACGGTCTTCTGTGCCTTTGCCATGGCGTCCCTTCCCTCGTCGCCAGGCTCACGCAGAGCGATGGCGACGAAAACCCGAGCTACCGGGATCACACGCCTTCCGGTCCGTATCCGAGGATCTCGTCTTCCTCCTCGCGGCTTAGACGGCGGCCGAGTTGGCCGGGCGGAGCTGGTGGCCAGACCTCCTCTTCGAGAAAGCGGAGGAAGTCGCTGCCTCGCTCAGGGCGAGCATGCTGCAGGCTCAGCCGCTCGCGCCGTTCCAACAGGGCACGGCGGACCACCTCCGTCTTGCTCTCGCCGGTCATCGCGGCGAGCACCTCGACCAGCTTCTCCACCTCAGGACTCTCGATGGTTAGCGCCATGCGGGGCAGTCTAGGTAGAAACAGGGATGAAGCCAGCCTTCACCCGCCACCTCTACCATGATGCCCATCTGCTAGAGTTCCGGCTGGAATGCGCAACCCACTGGAACGATTGCGGGAACGGGCCTCCCGGACGGGGGCGTCGATCGTGCTGCCCGAGAGCAGCGATCCCCGGGTGGTGGCCGCGGCGGAGAGCGCCGCCTCCCTCGGGCTGTGCCGGCCGATCCTGGTGGGACAGCAGGAGGACGTCGAGAGGATCGCGGAGGGGTTGGGGATCAACCTGACCGTACCGGTCCTCGATCCGGGATCCGACTCCGACCTGCCGCGGATGACCGAGCATCTGGGGGAGCGCCTCGCGGCCCGGGGGCTCGACCCGGCCGGCGCGGCGAGCCTGGCGCGGGACCCTCTCTATTATGCGGACCTCCTGGTCGCCCTCGGCCGGGCGGACGGCGCGGTCATGGGCTCCATCGCCACCACGGCGGAGACGCTACGGGCGGCCCTGCGGGTGATCGGCCCGCGGCCGGGCCTGAAGGTGGTCTCCTCGTGCTTCCTCATGGTGCTGGCGGACGACCGCGGCCTAATCTACAGCGACTGCGGCGTGGTGCCCGATCCCGACCCGCAAGAGCTGGCGGACATCGCCGAGGCGGCGGCGGAGAGCTGCCGTGCCCTTCTCGACGAGGAGCCCCGGGTGGCCCTCCTCTCGTTTTCGACGCACGGGAGCGCCAAGCACCCGCGGGTGGACAAGGTGCGGGCGGCGCTGGAGGTCCTGCGGGGGCGGGGGGTGGGCTTCGAGGTGGACGGCGAGCTCCAGGCGGACGCCGCCCTGGTCCCGGAGGTGGGGCAGCGCAAGGCGCCGGGGAGCCCGGTCGCGGGCCGGGCGAACGTGCTGGTGTTCCCCGACCTGGACGCGGGCAACATCGCCTACAAGCTGACCGAGCGGCTCGCCGGGGCCCGGGCGGTCGGTCCCCTCCTCCAGGGGCTCGCCCGGCCGGTCCACGACCTCTCCCGCGGGTGCTCGGTCGAAGACATCGTGGACGTGATGGCCGCGGCCGCCCTGGAGGGTGCGGCCGGGGGGAGGACGGCATGAGAGTCCTGGTGATCGGAGGGGGCGGACGGGAGCACGCCCTGTGCTGGAAGCTGCGGCAGAGCCCGCTGCTGACCGAGCTCTACTGCGCTCCCGGAAACCCCGGGATCGCCGCCGTGGCCGACCTCGTGCCGATCGGGGCCGACGAGGTCCAGCGGCTGGCCGACTTCGCCGCGGACTTGAAGATCGACCTCACCGTGGTCGGACCCGAGCTCCCGCTGACCCTGGGGGTCGCGGACGAGCTCAAGGAGCGGGGCCTTGCGGTCTTCGGCCCCTCCCGGCTGGCCGCAGAGATCGAGGGGAGCAAGGTGTTCGCCAAGCAGTTCATGGAGCGGCACGGCATCCCCACGGCGCCGTTCGCGGTGGTCCACGACGCGGCCGAGGCGCGGGCGGCCCAGGCCCGGTTCGGCTGGCCCGTGGTCCTCAAGGCGGACGGCCTCGCCGCGGGCAAGGGGGTGATCATCGCCGGGGACGAGGCCGAATTCGAGAGCGCCGTCCAGACCCTCTTCGAGGAGCGCCGCTTCGGCGCCAGCGCCGACCGGGTGGTGGTGGAGGCGTTCCTCGCGGGCGAGGAGGTCTCGTTCATGGCCCTCTGCGACGGCGAGCGGGTCCTGCCGCTCGCCACCGCCCGGGACTACAAGCGGATCGGCGACGGCGACACCGGCCCCAACACCGGCGGCATGGGGTGCCACAGCCCGTCGGGGGGGCTCTCGGGCGAGGAGGCGGCCCAGATCGTGGAGACCGTGCTGCGCCCGGCCGTGGCGGGGATGGCCGCGGAAGGGCGGTCCTTCGTGGGCGTCCTCTACGCCGGTCTCATCCTAACCGCCGAGGGGGCACGGGTGCTGGAGTTCAACGCCCGGTTCGGCGACCCCGAGTGCCAGGTCCTCCTGCTCCGGCTGGAGGAGGACCTCCTGCCGGTCCTCGCCGCGGGAGCGGCGGGGAAATTCGAGACCCGGCGTCTGGCGTTCCGCCGGGAGGCTGCGGCGTGCATCGTCCTGGCGAGCCCCGGCTATCCCGGTCGCCCGGTCCAGGGAGAGCCGATCCGGGGGCTCGACCGGGCGGCGGCTCTGGAGGGCGTGGAGGTGTTCCACGCCGGCACGGCGCTGGCGGACGGCGAGCTGGTGAGCGCGGGGGGGCGGGTGCTCTCCGTCTGCGCTCTGGGTCCCGATCTGGCGGGAGCGCTCGAGCGGGCCTACGCGGCGGCCCGGGAGGTCGACTGGCCCACCAAGGTGTACCGGCGGGACATCGGGCGGCAGGTGCTCGAGCGGGTGCCCTCCGGGGGATCGTGATAACGTGAGATCGTGTTGTTGACGCCGGGGCGAACGACTGGAACAATCCACGCGTCGTCCCGAGGACCGAATCGAAACTCAACGGCCTGTCCCTGCGCGAGCCGAGGCTGGTACTCATCGTGCATAGGGAGAGGTCGCTGTCGCACATGGAACGGTGGTTGCCATGGGTTGCAACGGTTGTGCTTTCAAAGGCATGTCGACGGCTGTCGAAGACACCTTCATTGGTGTGCGCTTTCGTGAGGAAACGAATCTGACGCTCTGCTCGACGGGAGGCCGTCTCTACGCCAGGGGAGAACGGGTCGTGGTGGACCTGGAGTCGGGGCCTGCCCTGGGCCACGTGGAGCAGTCGCCGATGCCGGTCTTCAAACCGTGCCAGAAGTCGAGCGCCCGGCCGGTCCTGCGGCCGGCCGAGGACACCGACCTGGCCGCGTGGGACCGCCAGACCCAGAACGAGATGGCGGGCAAGCTCTTCGCGCAGGAGCGGTCCCGGGCCCTGGGGCTGGACATGAAGATCTCCCTGGTCGACTTTTCCCTCAACGGGAAGCGGGCGACTTTTTACTTCACCTCTGATGGAAGGGTGGACTTCCGACAACTGGTCCGCGATCTTTCCTCGCGGTTCTCGGTGCGGGTGAAGATGGTGCAGGTGGGGGCCCGGGACGAGGCCGGCCTGATCGGCGGTGTCGGCGTCTGCGGACGGACGCTCTGCTGCTCGACCTGGCTCAAGGACTTCCGTCCGATCTCGATCCAGATGGCCAAACGCCAGAACCTGAGCTTGAATCCTTCGAAGATCTCCGGCCAGTGCGGACGGCTGCTCTGCTGTCTGGCCTATGAGGACGAGCACTACAAGACCAACAAGGGGGCGGACAACCGTCCTGCGGCTCCGGCAGCCTAGGAGACGAGACCCGGTATCGATCCAACTGGATCCCAAATGGCCAATCGCAAATTGATCCGTCCGGATATGAACGAGCTCAAGAAGGAGCTTCCCTCCTCCCGCAGTGTACGCCGCAAGCAGACGCCGCCCGAGCAGACGAACGCCGAGGAGTTCTACTACCTCAAGCAGATGGCGGCGAAGACTCCGATGGTGGTGATCCTCGTCAACGACGAGGAGCTGCGCGGTTGGATCGAGTGGTACGACAAGGGGGCAATCAAGCTCAACCGGGCGTCCGGACCGAACCTGCTCATCCAGAAGCACGTCATCCGCTACATGTTCAAGGAGGAGGAGCTCAAGCGGAGGGGGCCCAGGCGCAGCGACACCAACGGTGACTAGAGCCTGCTTCCCAAGCGCCCCCCGGGCGCCGTCCGGTCAGCCCGGGGCGGGAGCCCCGAGCTGTGGTGGCGCGCACCGTGCCAGGTGGCGGAGACCTCCATCGTTCCCCTTCGCCCAGGGCTTCCGCCCTGGGCTGACCGAATCACGCCCCCCTCGGGGGGCTTGGAGACCTTGATCCCTTCCCCCTCCCCTTCCGGCCGACCCGTCCTCGCCCTGACCCAGGGGGATCCGGCGGGGATCGGCCCCGAAATCCTCCTGAAGCTCTTCCTGGAGGGGCCTGCGCCCGCGTGGCAACCCCTTCTGGTGGCCGAGCGGGCGGCGCTGGAGGCCCTTTGCCCCGTCCTGCCCGGATTCCCCTGGGACCGCCTCCGCTTCCTTCCGGCGGCGCCGCTGCGGGCCGACCTCCGGAACCTGGGGGAGGGTGAGATCCCGGTGGTCGACCCGGTGGGGGCGCGCCGGGCGATCTCGTTCGGCGCCTCCGGCCCGGCCGACGCCGCGGGGGCCATGGCCGCTCTGGACGTCGGAATCGAGCTCGTCGACTCCCGGGTGGCGGACGCCTTGGTGACCGCGCCGGTGAGCAAGGAGTCCATCGCCCGCCAGCACACCCCCGGCTTCGTGGGGCACACGGATTACCTGGCCGAGGTCTGTGGGCTGGAGCGCTACGGTCGGGACTACCTCATGGCCTTCCTGGCGCCGGAGCTCCAGGTGGCGCTTCTCTCCGTCCACGTTCCCCTCCGCCAGGCCCTGGAGGAGATGGACGGCCGCTCGGTGGGCGAGGCCCTGGACTGCCTCCAACGCCACGCCGGGGGAAGGACCGCCCTGGCGGGCCTGAACCCCCACGCGGGCGAGGGGGGGCTGCTGGGGCAGGAGGACGGCGCCATCCTGGCCCCGGCCGTGGCCGCGGCCCGGGAGCGGGGGATCGACGTCCACGGTCCCGAGAGCGCCGACTCCCTCTTCGCCCGCGCCCGCAAGGGGGAGTTCGACTGGGTCCTCGCCCTCTACCATGACCAGGGGCTGATCGCGGTCAAGACCGCCGCCTTCGGCCTGGCCACGAACTGGACGCTGGGGCTCCCCTTCCTGCGCACCTCCGTGGACCACGGCACCGCCTTCCCCCTGGCCGGCAAGGGAATGGCCGATGCGAAGCCGCTGGCGGCGGTGGTGGAGACGACGCTGAAGCTGATCGCGGGCGAGTTGCCGAGACGCCGGTAACTACGACGCGCCGCGGCCGGAGAGCACGGCGGGGATCGTCTTCACGAGGATCTTGAGATCGAGGAGCGGCGTCCAGGAGTCGATGTACTCGAGGTCGAGCTCCATCCAGCGGTCGAAGTCCAGATTGTTCCGGCCGCTGATCTGCCAGAGGCAGGTGAGGCCCGGCTTCATGGCCAGCCGGCGGCGCTGCCAGCGCTGGTAGCGGGCCACCTCCTCGGGGATGGGTGGGCGCGGCCCCACCAGGCTCATGTCGCCCCGCAGCACGTTCCAGAGCTGGGGGAGCTCGTCGAGGCTGAAGCGGCGCAGGAAGCGGCCGAACCAGGTCACCCGGGGGTCCCGGCGCAGCTTGAAGACGGGCCCATTCATCTCGTTCAGGTGCAGCAGCGCCCGGCGGCGCTCCTCGGCGTCCTCCACCATCGTCCGGAATTTGTAGAGGGTGAAGAACCGGCCGTTGAGCCCGCAGCGGGTCTGGCGGAAGAGGACGTTGCCGCCCGAGGTCAGCTTGATCACCAGGGCGATCATGCCCACGATCGGCAGCGCGAGGAGGAGCACGAGGCCGGCCAGGGCCACGTCCACCGCTCGCTTGAGCAGGAGCTGGAGCTGGCTCGTCGGGGTCGTGGCGAAGGAGAGGAGCGGCATCCCATCCAGGTCCTCGAGCTGGACCCGGGCCAGGGTGTGGGGGAAGAGGTCCATGGCGAACCGGGTGCGGATGCCCTGCTCCTGGAGACTCAGGAACAGGTCCTCCAGCCGGTCGAGCTCGCGGCGGTGGACGGCGAAGATGACGTCGTCGACCACGTTGCTCTCCACGATCCGGGGGATGTCGCCGGTCTCGCCCAGGATCGGGTAGCGGCTGGGCCAGGGCTCCTCGGGCGCGGCTCCATTGCGGATGAAGCCCAGGATGCGGAATCCCCAGAAGCGGTGGCCGTGGATCGAGTCGGCGATCTTCAGGGCCGTGGGGCTCGTGCCGACAATCAGCACCGTGCGGTAGTTGTAGCCGTGCGACCGCACGTAGCGCGAGGTCAGCCGGACGGCGAGCTTCTCGGTGAGGAGGAAGAGACAGGAGAAGACGGCGAAGAGCAGGGCCCAGAAACGGCTGATCCGGTCGTCGCCCAGGAGCCGCTCGTCCCACCGGCTCACGTAGAGGGCCAGGGTGAAGATGATGGCGCCCATGCCGCAGACCCGGACGACGGCCCAGGCCTCGTCCAGGAGCGGCACCGTGCGGTGCGAGCGGTACCGCCCCGAGCTCAGCAGGAGCGAGCCCCAGATGGCGAGGGCGAGAGGGAGGAGAGGCAGGTACTCCGCCAGGGGGTACAGAGGGCCGCGGAACGTCTCCGAGGCGACCCGCGGCAGCACCGCATCCCGCACCCAGTACGCACACAGGAAGGCGGCGGAGACGAGGGCGAGATCCAGGGAGAAGATCGCAACCGTCAGGATACGAGCTCGTTCTTTGAGCATGGATTCTACTGAGAGATTACGGACTGCCTCATTCAGCAACCTATTCTAACGTATCAGGTACACCTCTCGTCTATGCCCCCCCGGCATAAGCCCCTTAAAAAGAGCCGCGTACTGGTCGGCTACGCGGTCCCAGGAGTAGAGGAGGGCCGCCCGACGGGCCGCCGCCCTACCCCGGGCTCGGGCCTTTTCGGGGTGGACCCGCACCCGTTCGAACTGCCGGGCGAGGGTCTCCGGCTCCGCCGCCCGGAAGTAGAGACCCACCCCGCCCGCCACCTCCATGTTCTCGGGAGTCTCGTTGACCACGACGCAGTTTCCGTATCCCATGGCCTCCACGAGGGCGGGGTGGGTGCCGCCCACCTCGGTGGCGTGGATGTAGGCCAGGGCGTGGGAGAGGAGCTCCCGGTAGCCCTCGCCGTAGATCGGGCCGGGGAAGAGGAGGCGCGGGTCGGCCCCCTGGGTGAAGCTGGCGATGAACCCTTTCGCGTAGGGGGCGCCGCCCACCATGACCAGGGGGAGGTCGCCGCCGACCCGGCGGTAGGCCTCGGCCACCCGGTGCGGGTTGTTCTCCGGCTCGAATCGGCTGACGTAGAGGAAGTACCGCCGGCTCGCGAGGCCCAGGCGGGCGAGGACCCCGGACTCGGCCGGCGGCCGCGGGTCGACGCCGTATGCGATCGGGACGGACTCGGCGCCGTAGCGCTCCAGGTAGTGGCGGCGGATGACCTCGGCGTCGGTCACCAGGGCGTCGGGGAGCACGCAGGCGAGGCGCTCGGAGAGGGCGTAGACGGCCCGGCCCGCCGGGCCCCACTTGGCGCGGCGCTTCTCGATGCCGTCCACATGGAGGGCCACCGGAATCCCCCCGAGCCGCAGGAGCGGCACGAAGAGGGCGTTGGCCGAGTTCACCACCAGGGCCGCGTCGTAGCCGGCCCCGAGGGCGTGGAAGCAGGAGAGGAAGGTGTGGACCGGCGTGTCCAGGTACTTCGTCCGGAGCGTGGGCAGGACGACGAGCCGGGCCCCCTTGTGCTCGGTCAGCCCCCGGGGGGTGGAGTGGGACCGGCAGTAGACGGTCACCTCGAAGCCCCGGGCCACGAGCCGGGACGCCAGCTCCTCCATCAGCGTCTCGTAGCCGCCATAGCGGCCCGGGATACCCCGGCTGCCGATCAACGCGACGCGCAGCGGCCTCACAGGGGCTCCCCCTGCGACCGGAACCAGCGGTCGATCTCCGCGGCCGGCCGGGTCCGCCGGCCCTGGATCAGCCGCCGGCGGCGCAGCAGCTCGCCCCGGTTCCTCCACAGCCAAGCGTAGGCGGCGAGCGACGTGCGCTCGCGCAGCAGCACGTAGCCGAGGGCCGCGAGGTCCCGGGCGAGGGTGGGGCCGAGCGTCCGCAGGAGGTTCCCCCCGGTCTGGTGGCCGATCCGCAGGAGGTAGCGGTTCTTGAGGGAGTGGTAGTTGACGAAGGCCGGCATGGCGCTCCGGCGTTCCGGGGTGTTGAACCGCCGGTGCTCGGCCACGGCCGTGGGCTCGTAGAGCACCTCCCAGCCCCGCTCGCGGAGGCGGAAGGCGAGCTCCGCGTCCTCCCGGAAGGAGTGGAAGCGGGAGTCGAAAACCTCCCCTTCCACGGCCACGTCGTCCAGGACCTCGCGGCGGAAGAGGGAGGCCGCGCCGGTGGCGCCGAAGACCCGCTCGGGAGCCGAATACTGACCCCGGTCCGGCTCCCCCGAGCCCCGGTCCAGGTGCCGCCAGGCCGGGAGAAGGCGCATGCCGCAAGCGTCCAGGAGCCGGGGACCGGCGCCCTGGGCGGGGCGCACCAGCCGGCCGGTGACCGCTCCCACCCGGAGCGCGGGGTGGGCGGCCGCCCGCTCCAGGAGGCGCGAGAGGTAGTCCGGCGCGGGGCGGGCGTCGGCGTTCAGGCTCAGCACCCAGGACGCCCGGGTCCGGGCGAGGGCGGCGTTCATCCCCCCGGCGAAGCCGGCGTTCTCCCCCAGGTCAACGGCCTGAAAGGGGATCCCCGGCGGGGCCTCCCGGCGGGCCACCTCAAGGCTGCCGTCCGCGCTCGCGCAGTCCACCACCACGATCTCCAGGGGCCGGTGGTCGAGGGCGGCGAGGGAGGCGAAGCACCCGGGCAGGTCGGCCGCCGCGTCATGGGTCACGATGCAGACGGCCACGGTTTCTCCGACGCTCACGGCGCCACCCTCTCGGCGAAGTGCCGCGGCCGGGTCCAGCCGGTGAGCGCGCCCGCGAGCACGAGGAGCAGGCCCCTTGCCGCCTCCCCCCGGGAGCGGGCCCGCTGAGGCCGGCGCAACGGCAGAGCCAGGAGCCGGACGGCGATCCCCGCAACCAGGGCCATCCGGGCGGCCAGGGCCCAGGCCCGGCCGTGGTGCTTGCGCAAGTAGCGCGTGAGGTTCCGGTAATAGATCCACAGGAAGGGGCCGTAGCCCAGCCCGGGCACCGTGCTCCCCAGCCCGTGCCGGAACCGGGCCGCGGGCCAGTAGCGCAGGACCAAACCCGCACCCGCAAGCCGCCGCGCCAGGTCGACGTCTTCGAACCAGGCCGGATGGAAACCGTCATCGAACCCCCCTACGGCTGCCAGGGCCTCCCGCCGGAAGGCGAGGGCAGCGGCTGCGGGCTGCTCCACGGGCGTGCCGGCCGGCG
>DASQEB010000512.1:0-8370 GCA_035633875.1 Thermoanaerobaculia bacterium | reverse complement strand
AACTGGCCACGAGTCTCCGGACGAGCCGCAAAGTCCGTCATGCGCCGACAAAGGGTGCGGCGAGCGAGACGGGTTGGCGCAAGATGCTGGAGACCTATCTTCCCAAGCGCTACTGCGTCTCCGATGCATTCGTCATCGATTCGGACGGCAGGCAAAGCGAACAGATCGATCTGGTGATCTATGATCGCCAGTATTCGCCGTTCCTGTTCAATCACGGCGGGGCCTTGTACATCCCCGCGGAAAGCGTCTACGCGGTTTTCGAGGTGAAGCAGGAGATCACCAGGAAGACGCTTGACGATGCGATCCAGAAGGCCGCCTCCGTCCGTGTTCTGACGCGGACCAGCGTGGCAATCACTCACGCGGGCGGAAAGCATGAGCCGCGGAAGCCCTTTCCGCTTCTCTCCGGGTTGCTCTGTCTTGAGAGCACCTGGCGCCCGCCGTTCGGTCCGCCGTTTGCCAAGGGCATCGAAGCGAGCTCCGAGGAGGGCCGGCTGGATCTCGTCTGTGTGCTCCAGCACGGATCGGCCGAAATTCGCTATTCTCCGCGGAGAAAAATCGACGTCGACCTCAGCGCACCGGATACGGCGTTGATCTTTTTCTTCCTCCGCCTCCTGGAGCGGCTGCAGGGCCTGGGCACGGTCCCCGCCATGGACCTGCGAAGGTACGGCAGGGTGTTGGAGGCATAGGACTTGGGCCACGTCCTCATCGTTGCGCTCGGTCCGGTCCAGGACTTCATCGCGGCGGCGCGCCGGAGCCGGGACCTGTGGTTCGGATCGTGGTTGCTGAGCGCTCTCTCCAAGGCCGCGGCGGCAGCCATGGCCGGGGAATGCGGCTTGGAGTCCCTCGTCTTTCCGGGATTTACCAGTCCGAAGGATCTCGGCATCGAGGAACCGACCTCGGCGGCGAACAAGATCGTGATCCGGGTGCCGGACCGGAAGGATCCCGCCAAGGTGGCGCGGAAGGGCTGGGAAGGATTGGATCAGGCGCTCGAGGGGATTCGTGACGAGGCGTTCAAGCGGATCACCGGTCCGTATTTCATCCGTCCTCGCGCCGAGGAGCAGGTCAGGGATCTGATGGAATATGTCTGGGTCAGCGTGCCGGAACGCGAAGGCGGATATCCCGAGGCGCGCGACCGGGCGGAGGCGTTGCTCGCCGCCCGGAAGAACACGCGCCTCTGGGGCAGGGTGACGTGGGGAGACGAGGTGCCGAAGTCCTCGATCGACGGCGAGCGGGAGTCGGTGCTCCACGAGGATCTCTTCGACAAGGTGTTGAAGGGGGATCTGAGCCCGGAACACGCCCGGCAGGCGTACGGAGCCGGTCCCAAGGAGAGGCTGTGCGGGGTCGGTCTGCTCAAGCGGAACGGGAGGCATCCCAAGAATCCGGAGACGCATCACTTCCTCAGCACAGGCCACCTGGCGGCCTGGCCGATCTACAAGCGGGTGGAGAGCCTCCAGGGTGATGTGGACCTCGTCGATCTCTGGACCAGGTATCTCAAGGTGCTGAAAAACGCGGGTGTCCCTGTCGAGGATCTCGTGTATGTCCAACCGGACGGCCGTCGGAGATGCCTGTTCGATCCTTATGATGGAAGTCTTCTCTTCGAGAATCGTCTCCCGGACCTGTTCGAGGAAGTGACGGACGAGTGGAAAAAGTGGGAGGGGCTGAGGGAGGCGCGGGAGGCGTTGGCCAAGGTGCTGGAGAAGGTCGGCGTGAAAACTCCTCTGCCCTACTACGCGATTCTCGTTGCGGACGGCGACCGGATGGGCAAGGCGATCGAGCAGCAGAAGACCGTCCAGGATCACCGCAGGCTGTCTCAAGCGCTGGACGGTTTCGCCAGAAAGGCCCAACTGATCGTGGAGAGAGAGCATGGCGGGGAGCTGATCTATTCCGGAGGCGATGACGTGCTCGCCTTCGTGCCGCTCCATCGGGCCGTGGCCTGCGCCCGCGAGCTCGCGACGGATTTCAGGGAAAGACTGAAAGAATTTCCCGCGCAAGGCGGAACCCCCACTCTTTCCGCGGGCATCGGCATCTCCCATTTCATGGAGCCCCTGCGAACGGCTCTGGACACGGCTCGGGAAGCGGAGACGCTGGCGAAGCGGGAGCGGGACTCGCTGGCGGTGATCGTGGACAAGAGGTCCGGCCCGGCGGTGAAGGTGGTCGGTCGGTGGGGGACGTTGGACGAGGAGTTGGACGACTACGTCTGGATGCACGCGAACGAGTACGTTCCGGATGGCGCCGCCTACGATCTGCGCGAGCTCACCCGCCTGCTCGCAAAGCCCTCCGGCGATTTGCGACCTTCGCTGGAAAAGCTCGTCCGCAAGGAGGCCGAGAGGATCCTGCGGCGCAAGCGGCCCGAGCGCGGCACCAAAGCGGAGATCGACAAGAAGATCCTCGATCGGATCGTGGAGCGCCTTGATCGCACGTCGGTGGAGGAGGTGGCCAACCGGCTGATCGTGGCGCGCCTGCTGGTTCAGGCCCAGGAGGAGGCGACCATGCCCGCCGGCGAGGAGGACGCGGCGTGAGCGTCTGGTTGATCGAGCCGCTCGATCCCCTGATCGCCCGGGACGGCCTCCCGGCCGCCGCGGTGGGCAAGTTTTCTACGGTTGGCTTCCCATATCCTTCGACGACGGCGGGCGCGGCGCGGACGCGGATGGGCAGCGAGGGAGGGGCCTTCGTCGTTCAGCGAGAGGCGCTCGGCGAGCTCAAAAACGTGGAAGTTCGGGGACCGCTTCTTGCGGAGCTGGCAGAGAACGGCGACGTCCTCCAGTGGCTCGCCCCGGCTCCTCGGGACGCGGTCTTCCTCCGTCCGGAAGGGGAAGACCGGCCCAACCTCCACCGTCTGATCCCCCGGCCCCTGGAGGAGGGCGAGGCCACGGATGCTCTGCCGGAAGGCGGCCTCCTTCCGCTCTTTGTCCTCGGAGAAGCGCCTACGGGCAAGCCGCCGGGCGGAATTCCTTCTTTCTGGAGATGGGAGGAGCTGGAGGGCTGGCTGCTCGCTCCCAAGGACCGCACCGGGGTGGATTTCGGCGCTCTGGGAATCCGAAAGCTCCCCGTGGAGACGCGGACGCACCTGGCTCTCCAACCCGGCGAAAGAGTTGGGATCGACGGCATGTTCTTTCAGACGGCGGGGCTGCGGTTCCTCTACCCGACCCAAACGGGCGAGAACGAGGAGCGCTACGACCTGAGCCCACGGCGGCTGGCTCTCTCGGTGTGGAGCCCGGGCGGGCGGGTCGCGGGCCGGGATCTGGCGTTGGCCGAGCAGATCGCGCCGCTCGGGGGAGAGCGGCGTCTCGCCCGCTGGTCGAAGGCATCCCGAGGCTGGCCGGAGCTGCCCGAAGAAGTTCGCGAATCGATCGCCCGGACGGCCCGGGCCCGGCTGATCCTCCTCACGCCGGCGGTTTTCGCCACGGGCGCCCTGCCTGGCTGGAACGAAGGGCTCGCGCCCTGGAGCGGTGCACGCATCAGGATCACCGTGCGCGCCGCGAGCGTGCCGCGGCCGGAGATCGTGTCCGGCTGGGATCTCGAAAAGGGTCGGCCGAAGAAGACGAAGCGCCTTGCCGCGGCGGGAAGCGTTTACTTCCTGGAACTGGACGGGGGCGGCCAGGATGATCTTCTCCGCTGGTGCGAGGAGACGTGGCTCGCCTGTGTGAGCGACGACGCGCAGGATCGCCGGGACGGGTTCGGCCTGGCGGTCCTGGGAACATGGGAGGAATCATGAGGACGCCGCCAATGGCGCCGCCGGCCACGAAGCGGAAGGAGCTCTGGAACGAGGAGGTTCCGGTGGTGCTCATTACCCGCCTGTTCGGAGGCGGGGCGACGCCGCGGGAAATCGATCAGGTTTCCTGGCTTCGGTCTTCGGCTGTAAAATCGGCCCTCCGGGGCTGGTGGCGCGCCGGGCGCGCTCATGACTTCCCGTCGCTGGCGGCCTTGCGGGAGCGCGAGGAAAAGATTTTCGGTGCGCCTGGAACCTACGACACGGCTGGCCGGCCCCAAAAGGGTCCCGGGCTTCTGGAGGTGGAGGTCCGGTCCGTTCTGGGTTCCCCTGCGGAGGAGTACCAGGACAGCCAGAGCAGTCTCATCAATTACGCCCTCTTTCCCGCCTCTGGCCTGGGCCGGGAGCGAGCCCGGCTCCTGGCACCTTCGGACCGGACGCTCTCCGTTCTCACGCTCCGATCGCGCTCCAGCGAGCCGTCGGACAGAGAGGCGATCCTGTACGGCCTTCGCCTCTGGCTGGTGCTCGGAGGGGCCGGAGCCCGGACGCGGCGCGGCGTCGGAGCCCTCGGCGTGGCGGATGTGGACAAGGCACGGAAGCTCGGAGTTCCCACAACGGTGGCGGAACTCCGGAGTTTTCTGGGGAAGCACTGTCAGCATCGCGGTCTGGCGTCCTCGCTGGCCGGAGTGTTTTCCCTCTCCCGGACGAGAAAGGTTTTCCTCGGTCCTCTTCAGCCCACCGGGGAGGAGGCGCAGAAGAAGCTCCTTGCGGCGCTCCGGGAGGCACGCCAGGACCGGGACCGCCCGAGGGCACCTTCCAACTGGCCGGAGGCGGACGCCGTCCGTCTCAAATTCGATCCCCGAAAGACCTGGGTGCATGAACCGAAAGCGGCCAACGCCGGGAGATACCCGCGAGCGGCCTTGGGCCTGCCGATCGTGCTCCACTTCAAGGACAGGCCGCCTGTAGAGCCGCCGGAGCACCATGTCCTGGCAGCGCGACCCGGTGAAAGAGGGAAGTGGAACAAGCTCGACCGCTACACCAGTCCCTTGATCCTTCGTCCGGTCAGGGTCTGGGAGAACGGTCGGGTGCAGTATCTACCTGTGGCGGTCTTCACCGACTGCGTCCTGCCGGGCGATGCACGGCCTCTTGTGGTCAGAGACCCAAGGGCCGAAGCGGCCAGCGCCGACGTTGTCCGGAGCTTCGAGATCCTGAAAGAAGCGGACGCCACCCTCCAGCGAATTGAAACCGTTTTCGAAAGAGCCCCGGGGTTCAAAGCCCTGTAGGAGATCGGATACCATGACCACCCGCCTCACCCTCGTTCACGCTCTGTCGCCGGTCCACGCGGGCACCGGGCAATCGGTGGGAGCGATCGACCTGCCCATTGCCCGCGAGCGGCCGACGGGGATTCCGCTGGTGCCGGGCTCTTCGGTCAAAGGAGCCCTCCGAGCGCGGAGCGCCGCGGCGGGCGATCCGCAGATCACTCGGGACGTTTTCGGTCCGGAGACAGCGCAGTCTTCGGAGCACGCGGGCTCGGTGCAGTTTTCGGACGTCCAGCTCCTGTTGTTGCCCGTGCGCAGCGTGCGGGGGACGTTCGCCTGGGTCACGTCCCGCTTCCTTCTACAGCGCTTCGCCCGGAACGCTCAGGAGGCGCGAGTCAATCTCGGGGACCTCCCGGCGCCGCCGCAAGAAGCTGGCTGCGTGGTGGTGGGCGAAACGCTCCCCGTACCGGCGGGAAAGGTGGTCTTCGAGGACCTGGACTTCACGGTGGAGACCGGTCAGGAGGGCGCTCTCGAAGCGTTTGCCGATAAGCTCGGCAAGCTGCTCTTTCCCGAAGGATCGACGGACGCGGGAGAGTGGAGGAACAGTCTTCGGGACCGGATCTGCCTGATCCATGACGACATGATGGCCTTCCTCCTGGAGACCGGGACAGAGGTGACCGCGCATATCCGCCTGAACGAGGATACCAAGACGGTGGCCAAGGGGGCACTCTGGTTTCAGGAGTCCTTGCCGGCCGAAAGCGTGCTCACCGGAATCGTGGTCGCCGCAGATGTGAACGCCGCCAACGGCCGCTCCAAACGGACGGCGGATGAGCTGATGAAGCACGTGACCTCGCTGACGCAAGGCATCGTACAGCTCGGAGGCAAGGCGACCGTGGGGCAGGGGAGCTGCTTCGTGCGGATCGGAGGTGACGCGTGACGCTCGAACAGCAACGGGCCGCGATGGCCTACGAGCACCTGGCGGAGGTGACGGAAAGGGAGCATCAGAAAACCTATGGTGCGATGGCTCAAAAGCTGCCCGCACTGATTCGCTCTGCCGGGCTCTGCCAGGCCCTCCACTTCGTGAAGTCCCGTGGAAAGCCGCCGCTGAACACATTGCTGGATCATCTCGGCAGGCAGCTCCACCGGGTGGATCCGGCGATCAGCGGCAAGGATTCCCTCTGCGACTGCGTCCGCAAGGCCGATCTCGCGCAGTACGTCTGGTTGACCCGGGAGACTCTGGCCTCCGTAGGCTGGTACGGGCGGCTGGCCCGGTCCGAATGGGGAGTCGATCCGACCGATGCGGGCGACAGATAAGGCCGTCATGACAAGCCGCCGGGAAAATCTGAAAGGGATCGAGCCGGTCGCTGGCACCCACGCCGGGCTGTGGCTGGAGACCTGGATCTTCGACGTGGCGGCCAAGGACTCCGCGAAACAGCAGCACCTCGACCAGGTCATCGCGAATGCCTCGGCGCCCGACGAGTATGTCCGCTTTTTCAGGCGCTGGAAGGAATGCCTGAAGACTTTGGAGCCGTGCACTCTGCTGGCGCAGGCCACGGCCGTGGGGCGGATGGCGGTGGGGCTGGGAGCGGAATCTGTATTGGAGACTTCCCTTGCCCTCCATCACACCTATGGCGTGCCGTACATCCCCGGATCAGCGCTCAAGGGTCTCGCCGCCTCGGCGGCCCACAAATCCCTCGAGGACGAGAAGTGGACGAAGAAGGACGCGGAGGGGAAGGTCGGGGAAGCCCACCGCATCCTCTTCGGTGACCAGGAGTCCAGCGGATACGTTGCGTTTCAGGACGCCCTCTGGATTCCCCCGGCGAGCGGCAGCCGCCTCCCGCTGGACCTGGACGTGACGACCGTCCATCACCCCGACTACTACCAGGGCAAGGCGGACGCTCCGCCGGCGGACTGGGACAGCCCCACTCCAGTGGCGTTCCTCTCCACCCGGGGGAGTTATCTCCTGGCCGTCACGGGGCCGAGGGACTGGGCGAACGCGGCGTTGGACATCCTCACCGAGGCGCTGAAGCAGGAGGGGATTGGGGCGAAGACCGCGGCCGGATATGGCCGGATGACGGTCGTACGCGAGCCGGAAACGGGGACCCGGATGGCGGCGCCTTCCGCTCCGGTCAAGGAGGCCCGGATCCGTGAGATCCACCTCGGGAACGCGGATACCTTCGTCCCCCGCCTCCTGGGGGAACTGAACGGCGAGGAGCGGCGTGCCGCCGCCCGGGCAGTCCTCAGTCATCTCGGGCAAAAGGCTGTAAAGAAAAAGCAGGAGAAGGATTGGGCGCGGCTCCTGCTTGAGGCGGCGGAACCCTGATCCTGCCTTCCTGTCGAGCTCTCGCGACCTTTCAGGCGCGCCGTTTTATCGTCGTTCTTCCCCCAGGGCATCGGCCTGCGGCCTCAGCCCTGGGCTCCGTTCTCCCGGCCCGTTGGGCCGGGTAGGCCGACCACGACGTCCGAGGCAAGGTCAGCGCGTAGGCCCGGGTGTGCCCGAGAGCATGGAGGGCGGTGGGAGAAGGGGACAGGGGTGCGGTCCTCCCCAAAATTCTTTGAAAGGAGCCGGCCAGTTTTTCCGTCTATCTAGGTGGACCACTTTCATGGAGGAAACCATGACACGGAAAGACATCGCCGAAGCCAGAGTCTGTCGCGCCTTGCGGAGCCCCTTACTCTTGCGGTATACTGTAAGGGACCTTGGGAGGGTCGCCATGGTCCTGGCCACTGCAAAGCTCACGGAGAAGTACCAGATCACCATCCCGACGGAGGTCCGGCGCCGGCTGGGGCTCCAGGCGGGGGACTTCGTGTACCTCAGTCTCGAAGGAGACCAGATCGTGCTGCGGGGGACCCGCGGGGGGTGGACGGAGGCGTCCCGCGGCCTGGGCGCGGAGATGTGGCGGCAGGAGGGCGGCGTGGCGGCCATCGAGCGCGAGCGGGAGTCGTGGGGATGAGAGTGCCGATCTATGGGGTGGATTCGATGCTGTTCGTCTACCACTTCGAAGCCAACGAGGACTTCGGGCCGGCGGCGGGCCGGCTCCTCCACGCCGCCGAGGCGGGGCGGTGCCGGCTGGTGTCGTCGGTGCTGGCGCGGATGGAGGTGATGGTCGTCCCCAAACGGTACCGGCAGGAGGAGCTCTGCAGGCTGTATCGCGACTTCTTCGAGTCGTTCCCCAACCTGTCCGTCGAGCCTGTGGGGCCGGAGGTCGCCGAGATCGCGGCGGACCTGCGGGCAACGCTCCAGATCCGCACGCCGGACGCCCTCCACCTGGCGACGGCGATCCACGCCGGGGCCGAGGCCTTCGTCAGCGAGGACCGGCGGTTGCGCGGGATCGAGGGGATTCGGGTGGTGGGGCTCAAGGAGGTGGCCTGAAACCTCACCCCCTGTCCCCCTCTCCCGTCGCC
>DASQEB010000511.1:0-2525 GCA_035633875.1 Thermoanaerobaculia bacterium | reverse complement strand
CGGAGCGCCGGAGGGAGGCGCGGATCGAGGCGGCGGACGACCTGTCCGGCTATGCCGCCGAGGTCCGGCGCGCCATGCCCGAGACGTCCATCGGCCTGGAGCGCGCGGTCGCCGCCCTCCCCGACGGCGCGCGCCGGGTGCTGGTCCTGCACGACATCCAGGGATATCGCTACGAAGAGGTCGCCCGGCTGCTGGGGATCGCCGTGGGAACGGTGAAGGCCCAGCTTCACAGGGCGCGCAAGCTGGTCATGGAGGCGGTCGGACGATGAGCAACGAAGAGACGTTGAACGAGGACGGTCGTCTGGAGGAGATCGCCGCCCGGCTGCGGGAGCTGCCTGGAGAAGCCGAGCCGGCCCGGGACCTCTGGCCGGAAGTCGCCGCGCGCATCGCCCCCCGGGAGGTCCCCGAGCGGAAGGCTGTGCCGGCCTCCCGGCTGTCCCGCAGGGAACGCGTCCTCCTCCAGATGGCGGCGGCGCTGGCGATCTTTGCCGGCGGGGTGATGGTGGGCCGGGGAACGGTGGAGCGACCGGCGGAGATTCCGTGGGCGAGCCGGGATCCGCTCCGGACCGCGGCCGAGGTGCAACGGACCGGGTCGCAATACATCGCGGCCCTCTCCTCCCTCACCTCCGCGCAAGGCCCGTCGCTCGACCAGGGCCGGGAGGCCGCCCTGTCGACGCTCTACGGCGCCGCCTACGAGTTGAACAAGCTGCCGTCCGAAGACCTCTCCCAGGTCCTGCATGCCGTCTCGGCCACCCAGCGGCGCGCCGGGAACCCGGTCCAGCCGGCAGCGTCGAGACCCGTCCCTTTCTGATTCGAGGTCAAACCATGAACGTGAAACGGACCATCCCGATCTTCACCGCCATCCTCCTCTCCGCCGCTCTCGCGGGCGCCGCGGACTGGAAGCAACCCGGAGCAAACGGCCGGTGCCCCGAGGGCCATCCCCTGACGGGCGACCTGGGCATCGGCCACCTGATCTGCCGCGGCGGCTCCTGCCTGGTCAACCAGAAGGTCCAGGGCGGAGGCTACACCCACCGCTTCTCCACCGAGCCCGTGATCCTGGAGATCGCCGACGACGGTCCCGCGGCGAACCGGCTCCAGGAGGGAGACACCCTCACCGCCGTCGACGGCCTCCTGATCACCACCCCCGAAGGGGGTCGGCGCTTGGCCAACCTCCAGCCGGGCGAGACGGTAACGCTCCGGGTCCGCCGCAACGGTGCCGAGACGGACGTGAAGATCGTCCCGGTGACCGGCTGCAACATGCCTGGCCTCACGGTTACCGGCAGTGGAAACCTCCCCGTCCAGTTGCGGCAGGCCTTGCCGAAGATCGACTTCGGCATGAAGCTCGAGTGCGGCAACTGCGGCTGGTTCACAGTGGCCGGCAAGCGGGTCTGGCGCGCCTCCAGCTTCCCCAAGGTCCTCGAAGTCGAGCCGGGCGGGCCGGCCGCCGAGGCGGGCATCCGGCCGGGGGACGTCCTTCTGCGGATCGAGAACTACTCCTTCACCGAGAAAGCGGCCGGTGAGCTCCTGGGGCAGTTGCGTCCCGGGCAGGCGGTCCGGATGCAGATCGGGAGGACCGGCGCGATGCGCACCGTCATCATCACGCCCCGGGCGGCGGGCGGCAAGCCGCTGTAGGCGCGAACGAGCCTCCCAAAGCGGCTTCAGACGCGCCAGAAGCCGCTTCAGACCAGCCGGAAGCCGCTAAAGGCAATTTTTAGCGGCTTCCACCATAGGCCGTTAAAAACTCCCTGAAGCACCTCCAGGACTTTTTTAGCAGCTTCCGCCGCCGCTGAAGCTGCTGAAAACTCCTTGCAGTGGCCTCCAAGGTGCTCTGGGCGCCTTCGCAGGGCATCCATAGGGCCAGTCGGTTTCGACGGACGGAATTCCCAGGATTGACGAGGAAAATCGACTTCCCTAAGATACTGTAAATGCAACCAAGCAAAAAATATAGAAACATGCCGATTCTTCAAGGTACCAGGACGAGACGGCAGAAGAGGGTCCCATTCGCGCTTTGTGCTGAGGCTCGAACCCGAAGCTCGAAGGAAAGTGGTTTTGTCGTGCACAGGACAGAAAGGAGAGAATATGAAACCATTGATCGGCTGGTTGATCGTAGGTTCTATCGTTGTGTTGGCGTCGCCTGCCCTCGCTGCCGAGAACGCGGCATCATTGCTTGCCCTCAAGGTCCAAGTATCGACACAAGAACCCGTCAACTCGCCAGACACCGCCACCGAGCTCTCGGCGTTCCTAGATTACCTTGGCCCGTTTGAAAACATTCGGTTCACCTCCAACTGCCCGACCCCGCTCGAGTGCATCGCCATCTGCGAGAGCCAGGGTTGTTACTGCACCGATGGGTGCGACGGAATGGGGGGCTGCCTTTGTAGCGGATGTTCCTAGGAGCCTGTCGGCTTACTCGAACTTCGCGGGAAAATCCCTCCGGGGGGTGACGCAGGGGGGCCCTGCCGAGTTGAGGACAGTCGACTTTGATCGAGAGGTAAGGGAGAGGAGAGAGCGATGAGCGCCTGATCGGC
>DASQEB010000510.1:0-32459 GCA_035633875.1 Thermoanaerobaculia bacterium | reverse complement strand
GAGAGGGAGGACGGCAAGCCGTGGCCTGCCCAGGGTGAGTGGACCTATGAGGACTACCTGCTGCTTCCGGACGACGGTCAAAGGTACGAGGTTCTCTACGGGGTCCTCCACGTGACGCCGGCTCCTCGTCCCAAGCATCAGAGAGGGGTCGCGAGGCTCCATCTGCGTCTTGGTTCGTTCGTCGAGAGCAACCGTCTCGGGGAGGTTCTCTTCGCGCCCCTCGACGTCAGGCTTCCCGCAGGGATCTCCAATCCGGTCGAGCCCGACATCCTCTTCTTCCGACACGGGAACCGGCCGGGAGAAGAGGGCTCGTTCTTCGAAGGGGTGCCGGACCTGGTCGCCGAAGTTCTTTCACCCCGAACCAGACGCAGGGATCGGACGATCAAGCTCAAGGCCTACCAGGAGGCCGGGGTTCCGGAGTACTGGATGGTGGATCCGGACGCCCGGACGGTCGAGGTGTACGTGCTGAAGAACGGCCGTTACGTGGAGCTCTGCCGCGGGGGGATGGGGGATGTGGTGTGGTCGGCGGTGGTTCCGGGGTTCAGGCTGAAGGTGGCGGACCTCTTCCCGGGGGATTGAGCCGCCGGGAGCGCCGGTCGATGTAATCTCGTCTCGGACGTCAAGGAGGTACCGATGGCCGAACCGGCACGCTGGATCTACGAAGAGGATGAGCTGAAGGAGCCCTCCCTCCCGGAGAGGGAGGACGGCAAGCCGTGGCCTGCCCAGGGTGAGTGGACCTATGAGGACTACCTGCTGCTTCCGGACGACGGCCAACGGTACGAGGTTCTCTATGGGGTCCTCCACGTGACGCCGGCCCCCGGCTATGACCACCAGAGATCGGTCTCGAAGCTCGACCGGTCTGTCGGTACGTTCGTCGACACCAACGGACTTGGGGAGGTTCTGGTTGCCCCCTTCGACGTCAAGCTCCCTGCGGGGATCTCCAACCCGGTCGAGCCTGACCTCATCTTCTTCCGCATCGGGAATAAACCCCGGCGGGGAGATAAGAACTTCACCGGGGTTCCGGATCTGATCGCCGAAATCCTCTCGCCCGGAACCCGGCATCGAGACCGGACCATCAAGTTCAGGGCCTACCAGGAGGCCGGGGTTCCGGAGTACTGGATGGTGGACCCGGACGCCCGGACGGTCGAGGTGTACGTGCTGAAGAACGGCCGTTACGTGGAGCTCTGCCGCGGGGGGATGGGGGATGTCGTGTGGTCGGTGGTGGTTCCGGGGTTCAGGCTGAAGGTGGCGGAGCTGTTTCCGGGGGATTGATCCTCCTTCGATCGATCGCGACCGATCCCCCGCCCGGGACCTCACCTCCCCGGCCCTCCTCTCCCAGGGGGAGGGGAGGGCGATGGGAGAGGGTTCGGGGTGAGGTTTCGGGCGGGCGGTAGACACGCTCAGAAGTGCCCCACCCTCTCCTCGGCGGATACTAAATCTTGTAGAAGGGGTTCCCTTGCGGTCTGGTCTGCTGTACACTTGGTTGCAAGGGAATCTCTGGAGATGCCTTTTCTCCACAAACCGGAACGCGAGGAGATCGAGCGTCTTGCCCAGCAGCTCACTCCCAGGCTCGTGCAGGTCCTGGAAGGGCGCGAGATCTCGGAGGACGACGCGGCCTCCCTGCTCTCCGGCGTGCTGATCCGGCTGATGTACCGCTGGAACAGCATTCCGGACCGGGAGCATTGGGTGCTCTCGACGTTTGAAGCACAGCTCAGGAGGTACCTGGAACGATGCTGAGGAAACCCGAAAGCATCTGACGGCGAAGTGGCGCCGTGAGCGGGATCGGGGTGGAGGTTTCGGGCCCACCGCCACTCCGTCAGGCGGAGAGTCTCCAAATCACACCGGGACCAAAGCCCCGGTCTCGCTCAGGGCGCACGGCGCTACTCCTGCCGCAACGCCTGCATCGGATCCACCCGGGTGGCCGACCGCCGCGGTCAGGCGAGGGCGCGCCGGCCACTGACGGTATACTCCCGCCGGTGAAGCCCGCCCGCAATCGCTCCCGCCGTCCGTCCCCTGCTCCCGCGAAGGCTGCCGCCGTGAAGGCCCGCAGGCCCGTTGCGGCGGCTCCGGCGTCCGTTCGGGAGCCGCTCGACCTGCGGCTGGGGATGTTCGCGCTGTGGCTGCTGGTCCTGGTGCCGCCGTTCCTGGTCTACCGGGTGGCCAAGGAGTCGTTCCGCCAGCCCAAGCTGCTGGTGAGCGAATGGCTCGCGCTGGCATCCCTCGTCGTTCTGGTCTGGGGTCTGCGGCGGGTGGGGGAGGTGAGGCTCGGGGACCTCTGGCGGTCTCCGGCGATCCGGATCGTCCTGCCGGTCCTCGTCGTGGCCACGGCGGGGCTCGCGACGACGGAGCACCCCCTCCACACCCGCGAGGCTCTGGCGGACCTGTGGATCGGGGCGGCCTGTCTGGTGGGCTGGAGCCTTGCCCTGAGCGCTCTCCGGCTGGAGCGCCTGCTCGCCGGGCTCCTGATTCCGGCGGCCCTGCTGAGCGTGTTCGGCGTCCTGCAATACCACGATCTCTGGCAGCCCCTCCGTTTCTTCGGGATCGAGACCGGATCGCGCCTCGCCCTCACGTCCCTGGCCGGCAACCCCGGCGACCTCGGCGCCTATCTGGTGCTCCCCTGCCTGACGGGTCAGTGGCTGCTGGTGCGCCGGCTCCGGGAGGGGGACCGGACGAGCCCGGCCTTCTGGGGGACTGCGGGCGCCCTGGCCCTTTGTCTGTATGTCTGGGTCCTCACGCAGACCCTCGCCGCGCTGGCGGCGCTCTTCGGGGCCAGCCTTCTGTTCTGGATGATCCTGCTCCCCCGGCGCCGGTCGGCGCCAGTCCTGGCCAGCCTTGCCGCCGGGGTCGCCCTGCTGGTCCTTGCCGTGGCGCCGCTGCGGGAACGGATCGTCGACAAGGCGCGGCAGGCCGCCGCGGGGGATCTGAACGCGGTGCTCACGAACCGGCTGGACGCTTGGCGCGCGGGCGCCTGGATGCTCCGGGAGCAACCGCTGACGGGCGTGGGCCACGGCGCGTATCGGCCGGAGTACGTGCCCGCCAAACTGGCCCTCCTCGACCGCGGAGTGGAGTTCTCGACGAACATCGACCAGCCCGTCTTCGCCAATGCCCACAACGAGTTCGTGGAGGTCGGGGCGGAGTGGGGCATGCCCGGCCTCGTGGCGCTCGGCTGGGGGCTGTGGGTGCTGCTGGCGTCCCTGGGGCGCATTTCCTCGCCGGACCGAGCCCTGGCCTGGGCGGGGACGGCGGCGCTGTTCATCCTGTCTCTCGCCCATTTTCCGTTCCGCATCGCCCTGGTGGCGTTTCCGGCTCTGCTGTTCCTGAGCTGGGCGCTGCGCCGCAGCGCGGAGGACGGTGCGGCATGAAGGGGCGGATCCTCGTCTGGCCCCTGGCGGTCCTCCTCGTGGTGGCACTGCTCGGGCAGACCTGGCGCTGGCGTTCCCGAATGGAGGCGAGCCAGGTGCTCCGCCGGGTCGAGCTGGTGAGCATGGCCGCCGCTTCCGCGGGGCGGGCGCCGGCGAACCTGATGGCGGGCAATCTGGAAGCGCTGCGCCAGGTCGAGCCGCTGGACCCCCTGGAGGTGGGGATCCCCATCGCGCGGGGCACGCAGCACCTGTTCCTCGCCCGGCCGGAGGCGGCGATGCGCTCCTATCAGGACTCGCTGGAGCTCGAGCCCCGGCCGGAGGGCTACCTCAACCTGGGGCGGGCCCAGTGGCTCGCGGGCCGGCAGGAGGAGGCGCGCCGCAGCTTCGACACGGCGGTGCGCCTCGATCCGCGGCTCGCCACGGAGATCCCGGCGGTGGCGCAATGACATCCTCCGCCACCTTCGACGCCCTCCGTGCCCTCGCCCGCGAGGGTCCGGTCCCGGTGCGCGTCCGGGGGGGATGCATGGAGCCCTGGGTCGCGGACGGCGCCGTGGTCCGGGTGGCGGCGGCGAGGGTCTACTGGCCGGGGGACGTAGTGGTCGCCGGCGCTCCGGACGGCCGCCTGCTCGCCCACCGCGTCCTGGGCTACCGCCTCCTGGGCGGCCGGCTCGCCCTGGTCACTCGGGGGGACGGCTGCGCGGTCCACGACTCTCCGGTGTCCCTCGACCGGGTCCTCGGCCGGGTGGAGGGGGCCGGCGCCTCTCTCGCCGTCCGGGCACGGGCCCTGGGAGCGCTCCTGGGGCTCGCTCTGGCGCGCGGCCGTCCGCGATGAGCTTCGCCGGAGGGTTTCTCCGCTTTCCCGATCTTTTCCCCGGCCGCCGGTCTGGCGAGGCCTGGGGGGACCGGCGCGTAGTGCTCGACGTGCCGGGCGGCCCCTACGGCTTCGACGGCCTCTCCGCCAGCCAGGAGGAGGGGGTCCGCGACCGCTTTGCCGGGCTCTGCCGGGCAGGGGGGGAAGCGGTGGTGGAGAGCCGGGTCTTCGCCGCGCCGGCCGGGGACTTCCGGGAGGTGGACACCCGCGGTTGGGAGTACACGCTGGACCTCGACCCGTCCCCCGCCGCGCTCCGCTTCGCCGGCCTGCGCCTGATGGCGCGCCTCGACTGGACGCCCTCCCTCTCCGGAGCCCTGTGGACGCCGGAGGCCGAGGGCGAGGCCTTCTGGCCGGTCCTGGAGAACGTCTTCCGGGTGCTGGCCGCCTATCGCCTCCTGGAGACCGGGGGGGCCGTGCTCCACAGCGCCGCGGTCACGGACGGCGAGGCCGCCTGGCTCCTGCTCGGACCCTCGGGAGCGGGGAAGACCACGGCCGCGGGTCTCTGCCGGGATCGGGGGGCGATGGTCCTGTCGGATGATCTCAATGCGGTCGTTCTGGGGGACGGCGCCCCCCGGGTGGTGCGGCTTCCGTTCACGGGGGACCTCGGCGGCGAGCGTCCCGCGGAGGGTCCGGGGAGCTTTCCGCTCCGCGCCGTGCTCCGCCTGGTGAAGGGGAGCGAACACCGGGTCCGTCCCCTTTCGTCCGCCCGGGCCCTGGCCGGATTGCTGGCGGCGGCTCCGTTCGTCAACCGCGATCCCTGGCGGGAGGAGGCCCTGCTGGAGGTCCTGGAGCGGTTGAGCCGCGCGGTCCCCGGCTACGAGCTGGTCTTCTCTCGAGAGGGCGGGCTGTGGGATAGTTTGAAGGATCTGCCATGAGCCTTCTCGATCCATCGACCGTTCTCAGGCGGCGGTCCGACGTCCGCTACCGCCGCATCGAGGGGGAGGCCGTGGTGCTGCGCCAGTCGGCGGCGGAGGTCCTGGTGCTGAACGGGGTGGGGGCGGACGTGCTCGACCTGGCCGACGGCGTGCGCCCGGTGGGGGAGTGGGTGGACGCTCTCGACGGGGAGTACGAGGTGGACCGGGAGACGCTCGCGAGCGACCTCCTGGCGTTTGCGGCCGAGCTCGAGGAGGCCGGGGTGCTGGAGCGGGTGGAGGGGGAGCGGTGAGCCTCGCCCGCATCCTCGCCACCACCTGGCGCGAGAACCTCCTGTTCTCGGTCCTGGTCGAGCTGACCTATCGCTGCAACCTGGACTGCTTCTTCTGCTACAATGACTTGAGATCCCGTAGCGAGCCCCTCCGCCGGGAAGAGTACCTCCAGTTCTTCGCGGATCTGGCGGAGATGGAGGTGCTGAACCTCACCCTTTCCGGCGGCGAGCCCCTCGCCCACCCGGACTTCCTCCTGCTGGGAGCGAGAGCCAGGGAGCTGGGTTTCGTGGTGCGGGTCAAGTCCAACGGCCATGCCCTCCGCGGAGAGCTCGCCCGGCGCGTCCGGGACGAGATCGATCCGTTCCTCGTGGAGGTGAGCCTCCACGGGGCCACGGCCGAAACCCACGACCGCCAGACCCGGGTGCCGGGGAGCTTCGACCGCCTCCTCGCCAACCTCCGGGAGGCGTCCGCCCTGGGGCTGCGGCTCAAGCTCAACAGCACGCTGACGGCCTGGAACGAGGGAGAGATCGGCGGGATGTTCGCCCTGGCGGACTCGCTGGGCCTTCCCCTCCAGGTGGACCCCGAGGTCACCCCCCGGGACGACGGCGACCGGACGCCGCTGGCGGTCGCCCCCAGCCGCGAGGGGGTGAAGCGGCTCTTCGAGCTCCAGTTCGAGCGGGGGAGGACCGCCGAGCGCGGGGCGGCTCCGGCGGAGGTGGCCCGCGGCGGGGACGACGGCACCGTTCCCGTGCCTTTGCACCAGCACTGCGGCGCCGGCTCGGCGGGCATCGCGGTCGATCCTTACGGCAACGTCTACCCTTGCGTCCAGTGGCGCCGGCCGGTGGGCAACCTCCACCGGCAGCGGATCGGCGAGATCTGGCGGGAGTCGGCCGGTCTGCGAGAGGTGCGCGAGCTGACGGTCCAGGCCAAGGACCTGGTGGACGGCCACGGACCGGGTGGCGCGCTCCTCAACTTCTGCCCGGGCACGGCCGCCACCTCCGCGGGAGATCCCCTCCGGATGTATCCCACGGCTCTCCAGCGGATGGAGGTCCTTGAGGAAACGATAGCGGAGGAGGGGAAGAAGAAGCCCCTCCTGCCGATCGTCGGCCAGTAGTCTGGCACAGCAAAATCGCCGCTTCTTGGTAAGCTTGGGGCGGGAGCGCGACTGGGAGCGCCGGCGTCCCGCCGGCCTGGCTAACTTGAGTTCGTGAGCCGGCGGGACGCCGGTGCTCCCAGTCGGTCCGGCCGGAAGGGCTCCAGAGGCAGCGTGGGCGTCTCCCCCAGCAGGACCTCGGACAGGAGCAGGGCCGTGCCTGCTGCCAGCTCGAAGCCGTAGCGGAAGTGCCCGCTCGCGACGTACAGGTTTTTCCAGCCGGAGAGAGGGCCGAGATAGGGCAGACCGTCGTGGCTCCCCGGGCGCAGACCCGCCCAGGCCCTCTCGAAGGGGATCTCGGCGAGCGAGGGGACGATCCGGCAGGCGAAGCGGATCAGCTCCGCGACACCCCCCGCGGTGGGATGGGCGGCGAAGCCCGCCTCCTCCTCGGTCGAGCCGATCAGGACCCGACCGTCCCGGCGCGGCACCAGATAGCGCGAGCCCTCCCAGAGCACATGCTGGAACGGCGGCGCCGGCGCCCGGAGGAGGACGATCTGGCCGCGCACGGGACGGACCGTCAGGTCCACCCCCACCCAGGACAGCAGGGAGGAGGACCAGGCGCCGGAGGTGACGACGAAAGTGGTCCCCGGGAGGCGCTCCCCGTCGATCTCCACGCTGGCGATCCGGTCCCCGTCCGTGACCAGGCCGCTCACCTCGGCGCCCTGCCGGACCTCCACGCCGCGCTGGCGGCAGCCCGCCAGCAGAGCCTGGAGGTGCCGGGGGTTCCGGACCTGCGCCTCCCCGGGTAGCCGGTAGACCCTGGCGAGCCCCGGAGCGAGCCTCGGCTCCAGAGCGGGGAGCTCCCTGGGGGAGACCTCTTCCACCACAATTCCCTGGGCCGACCAGTCGCGGGCCGCCCGGTCCAGGACCTCCGCCTCCTCCGGAGTCCAGGCGAGACGGAGGGAGCCGCAGCGGTGAAGCTCGTTGTCGATGCCCGTCGCGTCCTTGAGCTCCTGAGACCAGCGCTCGAGGATGCGGAGGCTGTGGGCCCGGAGCAGGTCCAGGGGCCGTCGCTCGCCGCCGAGGCCCGCAGGGGAGAGGATTCCCGCCCCTGCCCAGGAGGTCGCCCGGCCGGGCTCGCCCCGCTCGACCAGGAGCACCCGGGCGCCTCGGCCGGAGAGCTCGTAGGCGAGCGACAGACCGATGACACCCGCACCCAGGATGACGAAACGATTTTCTTCCATCGAGCTTCCCCGGTTTGTCGAACGGTCCGATCGTGGCCGTCATCGAACACGCGCACACAACTATACGGTTGCCTCGCAGAAACGGATTCATCGGATCCCGAGGTCCTTCAAAATCCGTGACACCGGGCAAGGCGGCAGGATTATACGGCGCGCCTGGCGAGCCAGATTCATCCCGCTGCAAAGAGGAAAAAAATCTATCAGCCGTTAGTTGCAGTGATATTAAAAGGTCGGATAATTTGATTTGCCTGTCGCCGTTCTCGGGGCGGCGTGCACTATAGGGGAGTGATGGAAATCTTCGACCGACTCGAATCCGAAGTTCGCACCTACAGCCGAAGCTTCCCCGCAGTCTTCGAGAGAGCCGAGGGAGCGCACGTCATCGACGAGCAGGGCAACCGGTACATCGATTTCTTCTGTGGAGCGGGCGCCCTCAACTACGGTCACAATCCTCCGGCCATGCGGCGGCTGCTCATTGAATATATCGAGCGGGGGGGGATTGCTCACAGCCTGGACATGGCGACCGCGGCGAAGCGATCATTTCTTGCGCGGTTCGAGAGCACGATCCTCCACCCCCGGGGGCTCTCCTACCGGGTCCAGTTCTGTGGCCCCACGGGAGCCAACGCCGTCGAAGCGATGCTGAAGCTCGTGCGCAAGGCGACAGGGCGAAAGGATGTCATCTTCTTTACGAACGCGTTTCACGGTGTGACGATCGGAGCGCTTTCGATCAATGGCGATCCCTGGCGGAGAGCGACCGCGGGAATTTCGCTTCCTCATACGATCATGATGCCGTTCGACGGGTTTTTCGGACCCGGGCAGGACACGGTGGAGTATCTCGAGAGCTTCCTGCGCGGTCGAGGGGCGCTGGACGTTCCCGCGGCCATCGTCCTCGAGACGATCCAGGCCGAGGGCGGGGTCAACGTGGCGCGGGTCGAGTGGCTCGAACGCTTGTTCGATCTCGCGCGGCGCTACCGCATCCTGTTCGTGGTCGACGACATCCAGATGGGCTGCGGGCGGACCGGGCCGTTCTTCAGCTTCGAGCGGGCGGCCATCCAGCCCGACATCGTCTGCCTGTCGAAGTCGATCAGCGGTTTCGGCCTGCCGATGTCGCTTCTGCTGATCCAGCCCGAGCTCGACGTCTGGGTTCCGGGAGAGCACAACGGGACCTTCCGAGGGCAGAACCTGGCCTTCGTGACCGCGGCCGAGGCGCTCTCCTACTGGGAGACCGGCGACCTGAGCGACTCCGTGCGCCGCAAGGGAGCGCTCGCGGCACAGCGCCTGGAGGCGCTGGCGGCCCGGCATCCCGAGGCGCGGGGCTCGGTCCGCGGGCTGGGTCTGATCCAGGGGCTGGACCTGGGGGTCGAAGGCCTGGCGAAGAAGGTCTGCCGCGAGGCGTTCCGGCGCGGGCTGCTGGTCGAGTGCACGGGACCCGAGGACAACGTGATCAAGGTCCTGCCGCCTTTGACCATCGCGGAGCCGGAGTTGCTCGCGGGGCTCGCCATCCTGGAAAGCAGCCTGGCGGCGGTGCTTCCGGCACGGGATCTCCAGGAGCAACTGGATCAGCCTCTGGTGACCGGAGGGCTCGCCGCCCGCGAGCCCGGGGTTTCGGCTCGGAAAGGAGAGACGTTGGTATGACGGAGCAGATTTGCGACCTGGTCGGAATCGGGTTCGGCCCTGCCGGGATCGCGCTCGCCGCCGCGATCGAGGACTGGGTGGAGGCGAACGGGGGCGAACGGCCCGGAGAGATCAGGTTTTTCGAGAAGAACAGCAGCAGTGTCTGGCAGAGCGGCCTGCTGCTTCCCGGCACGGACATCCGCCACCATTACTTCCGCGATTTTGCCACGCCGCGGAATCCTCGCAGCCGCTTCACGTTCGCCAATTATCTGAGCGAAAAGGGGCGCCTGTTCGACTTCGGCCTCCTGGGAGGCAACGTCGGCCGGCTCGAGTGGGCGGACTATGTGAAATGGGTGGCCGGGCAGCTCAAGGATTATGTGACCTATAACTGCGAGGTGGCTGCGGTCGAGCCCGAGCTTTCCGGCGGGGAGGTGGATCTGCTGCGGGTGCGGACCAGCCAGGGGACCGTGCTCACCCGCAATCTCGTCGTGGCCACGGGGCAACGCCCGTTCGTGCCGGAAATGTTCGTGCCGCACCTGGGTGATCGCTGCTTCCACAGCAGCGCCTTCCTTCCCAGGGTCGCGGGGCTCCCCCGCTCCGAGCCGATCGACGTCGCCTTGGTCGGCGGCGGGCAGTGCGCAGCCGAGGCGATCCTCTACCTGCACGATAAATTGGAGCACAGCACGATGCACTCCGTGCAGCGGACGGTGGGATTCAAGCTGGCCGACCTCGGACACTTCACGAATCAGATCTACTTCCCCAAGGAGACGGATTACTTCTTCAACCTCGGCAAGGAGGAGAGGGAAAGGGCTTTTCTCGACACGCGATCGACGAACTACTCGGTGATCGATTGGGACGTGAGCCGGGCCCTCTATTGGCGGGTTTATGAAGACCGCGTCATGGGCCGGGAGCGCATCCGGATCATCAATCGCACCCGCGTGGTGGACGTGGCACAGGTGGGAGGGCGCTACCGGCTCTCTCTCGAGGACGTGTTCACCGGCCGGGCCTCCCAGCTCGAGAGCGACGCGATCGTCCTCTGTACCGGCTTCCGCGAAGAGCGCTTCCCGAATCTGCTGGAGAGTCTTCGTCCGTATCTGGTGTCGGATGGAGATGGGGGGCTCGAGATCGGGCGCGACTACACCGCCCGGACGAAGGGTCCCTTCGCGCCCCGCATCTACCTGTCGGGCATGACCGAGCGCACACACGGAATGAGCAACGCGACGTCCTTCAGCATGATGGCGCTCAAGGGGGAAGAGATCTTTCGTTCCATCTTCTTCAACGGCGAACGTCCACCGCTCGCCTGGACCGGCGCCGAAGTCCAAGCCGGCATCACCTCCTAGAAGAGATCAAGGAGTCGAGAGTGACAAAGACATTGTTCTTTGCCTATGACGTTCTGACCTCGCCCGAGCTGCTCCGGCAGGCGCTCCCGGGAGCTTCCGAGGGCCGCCCGGCGCGGCTCGAAGATCACCGGCTCGCCTTTGCTCCGGAAGGAGAGGAGGCGGCCTTCATCGTGCCCAGCCCGGGGGATCACGTGCTGGGCACGGCCTACGAGCTGGCAGGCGACGACGCGGCCGTGCTCGCCCGGCTCTCGCCCGGCTTCCATCCGGAGAGCCGCGGCATCCGCCTCGTCGGGGAGGAGCGCGAGGCCCTGGTGCTGGTGCCCGACGGCGAGCGGGCGGCCGGGACCCCGGCGGACCGCTACCTGGCGCGGGTGCGGGAGGGGCTCACCTCCCAGTTCCCCGTCTCCCGGGTGGACGCCTATCTCAAGGGCGTCCTGGGGAGCGACCGCCTGTTCCGGGGCATGGTCGTGCAGCCGCTCGCGGACGCGGTGTTCAACTTCGAGTACAACTGCCGGTTCCGCCGGCTGTATCCCTGGAAGGGCATGGTCCGGACCCCCTGGGGGAGCGCCTGGGGCGTGGTCGCGCCCGGCACGCAGACCAGCCGGCATGGCCACGACGAAGAGGAGACCGCCCTGATCCTGGCCGGCAAGGGGGAGGTGCACCTGGACGGCCGCGTGCAGCAGGTCTCCCGCGGGGACGTCATCTTCTTCCCCCCGGAGGAAGAGCACACCATCCTGAACACTTCGCCCGACGAGGACCTGGAGGTCCTGTTCATCTGGTGGGGCGGTGTCGAGATGGAGAAGAAGGCCGGAGTCGAAGTCGCGCTTTGACAGCAGCTCGTGGCGAGCAAGGAAGGAAGCCGATGGAAAGAGTCCTGATCACGTCCACACCGCCCACCTCGAACGGCGACCTCCACGTGGGGCACCTGTCGGGACCCTATGTGGCCGCCGACGTCTACAAGCGCTACCTGCGGATGCGGGGAAGCGAGGCCTACGCGGTCTGCGGCGGCGACGACCACCAGAGCTACGTCCGCTACAAGGCCGGGCAGCTCGGGTGGACCCCGGAGCATACGGCGAGCCACTTCTGCGACGAGATCGTCTCGACGCTCGAAGCCGCCTCCGTCGAGCTGGACCTCTTCGCCCGGCCCCTCACCTCCGCCTGCCACGACGCGTTCGTCCTCGACTTCTTCCGGCGGCTCCACGCCGAGGGAAAACTGACACCCAAGGAGAGCCCCTGCTTCTGGTGCACGCACTGCGACACCTACCTCTTCGAGGCGCACGTCACCGGCACCTGCCGGCACTGCGGGAGGTCGTCCGACGGCAACGTCTGCGAGGCCTGCGGCCGCCCGAACGACTGCGTGGACCTGATCGAGCCGCGCTGCAAGCATTGCGGGCGGACCCCGTCCGTGCGCCCGCAGACCCGGCTGCACTTCCCGCTGAGCCGCTGGGCCCGGCAGCTCGCCGCGTACTTCGAGCGGGTCGAAATGGAGAGCCACCTGGCGTCCCTCTGTGAGCGGATGCTGGTCGACGGGCTCCCCGATATCCCGGTGAGCCATCCCGCGGACTGGGGGCTCGAGGTGCCGGTCCCCGGCTTCGAAGGGCAGAGGCTCTACGCCTGGGCCGAGATGGCGCCGGGCTACCTCTCGGCCACCCGGGAGATGTGCCGCGCGCTGGGGCTCGACGCCGACTGGGAGAGCTTCTGGAAGGAAGGTGGGGGCCGGGTGGTGCAGTTCTTCGGGTTCGACAACGGCTACTTCCACGCCGTGCTGTTCCCGGCCGAGCTGATGGCCTTCGATTCCGACATCCGGCTCCCCTCGGCCTTCGTGACCAACGAGTTCTACCGCCTGTCGGGCTCCAAGTTCTCCACCAGCCGGGGGCACGCCATCTGGGGGCGGGACGCGCTGGCGAAGTACCCGGCCGACGTGCTGCGCTTCTATCTCGCGTACGACCGGCCCGAGACCGAGCAGTCCAACTTCGAGCCGGCGGATTTCGCGGCGGTCACCCAACGCGAGCTCTCCGGCACGTGGGACGGCTGGCTCGGGGCTCTGGGCCGCAAGGTCCGGGAGGAGGCCCGCGGGGCCGCTCCCGCGGGCGAGCCGGCGACCGCGCAGCAGCGGGAGTTCGCCTCCCGGCTCCGCGGCTTCGCGGCGGAGGTGGCGCGGTGCTACGAGCCCGGGACCTTCTCGCTGCAGCGGGCGGCCCGGCTCACCTGCGAGCTGGTGCGCGAGGCGCGCAGGTTCGGCCTCGGGGAGGACGCGTGGGCCGGTTTCGCCAGCGCCGCGGCCAGGCGGCAGGCGGCGCTCGCTTTGGAGCTCGAAGCGGCGGCCACCCTGGCTCTGCTCAGCGCCCCGATCCTTCCCGACTTCTCCTCCCGGCTCTGGGCGCAGCTCGGCTTCCAGGACCCGGTATGGGTCCACGGCTGGCCGGAAGGCCCGCAGGCCCTGCCGGCCGGGCAGCCGATCCCCGGCCTCGATCGTCCCTTCTTCCCCCAGGCGATCTCGGCCGGCGATCTGACACCAGGTCTGGCGGCGGCTCCGTCCGCGCGGCCAGCCTCCGCGGCTCAGCCTTTCTGAAAGGAGGTTCGTCGTGAGGCCGACGGTTTCACCGGGGACGATCGTCCCCCTGGGGCAGAGCCATCCCGGATGGGTCCTGGAAGAGGACCTCCTGCAGCAGGCGCGGGCCAACCTGCGGGAGCTCTCCGCCGTGGCGGACCGCTTCGCGGCGTTCGTGGCGAGGACGCCCGAGTGCCTGGAGCGGGCGAGCTTCCGTGCGCTCGAGGAGTGCCCGGAGTTCGTCCAGTACCCCCTGCAGTCCTGGCCTCTGTTCGTGGACTCGTCCCGGCTCGCCGAGTTCGGGAGGGTCAGCACGACCCTCTGCTCGCTCGTCCGGGGCATCCCGCAGCGATTGTTCGGCAACGATCCGTTCCGCCTGGCGGAGGTCTATCGGCTGGAGCTGCAGGAGGTCTCCCTGCTGCTCGCCATCATGGAAGACGAGACGGTCCTGCAGGCGACGGTCTCCCGCGGCGATTACATGGACGCGGCCGCGGGCCTGCAGTGCCTCGAGCTGAACATGTCCGCCAACCTGGGAGGGTGGAAGGCCGGCGTCTGGTCGGATCTCTACCTCCGCGTGCCCGTGATCGCCCGTTTCCTGGCCGAGGAGGGGCTGGACGTGTCGGTCGCCCGCCCCTTGCGCTCCCTGTTCACCCATCTGCTGGCGGAGGCCCGGCGCAAGGGGATGATCGACGCCGGGGAGCTCAACGTCGCGTTCGCCACCCATACCGAGGCGCGGATCCCGAGCGCCTGGGCGCCGTACGCGGACAGCGAGCTCGCCGTCGTGCTCGGCGGCGATCCCGAGCGCCTCACAGGCCATGTGGCGGTCTGCGCGTACTCCGATCTGGCGGACCGGGCCGGCCGGCTGTTCCTCGGCGGCCGCCGCATCCACGCGGTCGTCGGGCAGAGCGGCAACATCACCCCGGCCGTCTTCAACTGCTGGATGGCGGGGACGGTGGACGTCTACGGCGAGTTCCTCGCCCGCATCCTCGGCGACAAGATCAACCTGGCCCTGCTGTCGGAGGGCGCGGACAAGGGCCTGTTCAGCGCCCAGGAGTCCGCCCTCATCCAGCGCCATGTTCCCTGGACGCGGGAGGTGAAGGCGGGCGAGACGACGTGGCGGGGGGAGCGGATCGCCCTCGGGCCGTTCGTCGCGTCCGAGCGCGAGCGGCTGGTGCTCAAGCGCCGGAGGTCGTTCGGAGGCCGGGACGTGTTCGTCGGCCACGCCACCCCGCCGGACGTCTGGGACGAGGTGCTCGTCGCGGCCCTGGCGGAGAGCGGCAGCTTCGTCGTGCAGGAGCTCGTCGACTCCAAGCCCCTGCTCTTCCAGAACGGGGATTCGGGGGTCGGGCCCTACGACGTGGTCTGGGGCTTCTTCGTCCTGGGGGACCGTTTCGGCAGCGGCTTCCTGCGCCTGTCTCCCCGCGGGGAGCGGGCGGTCATCAACGCCGCGCAGGGGGCCGAGGAAGGGGTCCTCTTCGAAGTCCGCGAGGGCTGATCGGGAGCTGTACCGGATGAACCTGCAAACGTCGCAGACGACGGCCACGAGCCTAGTGGACCTGCTGACCGCCCGCAGCCGCGAGCGCGGACCGCAGAACGCCTTCCTCTTCCTGTCGGACCAGGGCGAGGAGAGGGAGTCGCTCACCTACGCGGAGCTCGACGCGAGGGCCCGGACCATCGCCGCTGCCCTCCAGGCCGGGGGAGCCCGGGGCGGACGGGCGCTCCTCCTCTATCCGCCCGGGCTCGAGTTCGTCGCGGCCTTCTTCGGCTGCCTCTACGCCGGGGTGGCCGCCGTGCCCGCGTATCCGCCGCGCATGAACCGGAGCCTCGGCCGGATCCTCGCGATCCTGGAGGACGCGCGGCCCCGGTTCATCCTGACCGTCTCGGCCCTGCAGCCGCGCATCGAGGCCTGGCTGGCGGAGGCCGGACCGCGGGCACCCCGGTGCCTCGCGACGGACGCCCTGGAGGGGACGGCCGAGGGCTGGCAGGAGCCGGAGGTCACCGCGGAGACCGTGGCGTTCCTCCAGTACACCTCGGGCTCGACGTCAACGCCCAAGGGGGTGATCGTCCGCCACGGCAACCTGCTGGCGAACGAGGCCATGATCCGCGACGCCTTCGGCCAGTCCGAGACCTCGCGGGTCGTGGGCTGGCTGCCCCTCTACCACGACATGGGGCTGATCGGGAACGTGCTGCAGCCCCTGTTCGTCGGGGCCCGCTGCGTGCTCATGTCGCCCGTCGCGTTCCTGCAGCGGCCGGCGCTGTGGCTGGAGGCGATCTCGCGCTACCGCGCCACGACCAGCGGCGGGCCGAACTTCGCCTACGAGCTGTGCTGCCGCAAGGTGTCGGACGAGGAGCTTGCGGGGCTCGACCTCGGCTCCTGGGAGGTGGCCTTCAACGGGGCGGAGCCGGTGCGGGCGGACACGATGGAGCGGTTCGCCGCCCGCTTTGCCCGCTGCGGCTTCCGGCGCGAGACCTTTTATCCCTGCTACGGGCTGGCCGAGGCCACGCTGTTCGTTTCCGGGGGCGAGAAGGGCGCCGGCCCGTCCGTGCTCCGGCTCGGCCGGGCGGCGCTCGAGCGGCGGCGGGTGGAGCCCGGCGCGACCGAGGGCGGAGAGGTGGCCCTGGTGGGCGCGGGCCGCGAGATCGCCGGCGGCGAGGTCCGCGTCGTCGACCCCGAGACGGTCGCCGAGTGCCCCTCCGGAACCGTGGGGGAGATCTGGGTCGCGGGGCCGCACGTGGCGAGCGGGTACTGGGGCCGGGAGGAGGAGAGCGCCCGCACGTTCGGCGCCCGGCTGCCCGGGGAGCCGGGCACCTTTCTGCGCACGGGCGACCTCGGCTTCTTCCACGGCGGCGAGCTTTTCGTCACCGGGCGGCTCAAGGATCTGATCATCCTCCGCGGCCGGAACCTCTATCCCCAGGATGTGGAGCTCACCGTGGAGGCGAGCCACCCGGCCCTGCGCGCGGGCTGCGGCGCGGCGTTTTCGGTCGAGGCCGGCGGCGAGGAGGTGCTGGTCGTCGTCCAGGAAATCGAGAAGCGGCGGGAGGACGAGGCCGGGCCTGCGCTCGCGGCCGCCCGCCGGGCCGTGGCCGAGGAGCACGAGGCCGCGCTCCACGAGATCGTGCTCCTCCGCGCCGGCACGCTCCCCAAGACGTCGAGCGGCAAGGTCCAGCGCCATGCCTGCCGGGCGGCGTACCTGGCGGGCGGGCTGGAGGTCGTGGCCCGGGACGCCGCGGCCGGGCCCGGCGAGCCGGCTGCGCCCGCGCCCGGGCTCCCGGCCGGCGGAGACGGGGAGTACCTCCGCCTCCAGGTCGCGCGCCTCGCCCGGGTCGCCCCGGAATCCGTGGATCCCCGGCAGCCGCTGACCGCCGTGGGCCTGGACTCGCTGATGGCCGTCGAGCTGCGCAACGCGATCGAGCGGGACCTGGGGGTCGACATCCCCCTGGCCGGTCTTCTCGAAGGCCCATCGGTCGAGGAGTTGTCCGAGGAACTGGCCCGCCTGCGGGCTGGCGCGGTTCCGGCGGTCCGCCGGGCTCGGCCAGAAGAAGGGCCCGTGTCTCCCCTCTCGCCCGGCCAGGGCGCCCTGTGGCTGCTCCATCACCTCTCCGGCGACGGCACGCCGTACCACATCGTGGGGGCCGCGCGGGTCCGCGGGACGGTGGACCCGGTGGCGCTGCGGCGCGCCCTGGAGCGCGTCGCGGCGCGCCACCCTGCCCTGCGCACCACCTTCGCCGCGGCGTCGGGGACACCCGAGCAGCGGGTCCACCCCGAGCTCGCTCCAGGCTGGGCGGAGGTCGACGCCTCCGGATGGAGCGAAGCGGAGCTCGAAGCCACGCTGCTGGAGGCCGCGTACAGACCCTTCGATCTGGGGACCGGGCCGCTGCTCCGGATGGACCTCTTCCGTCGCGGCGAGGGCGCGGTGCTGGTGCTGTCCGTGCACCATCTGGTGGCGGACCTCTGGTCCCTGAGCCTCCTCGTCCGGGAGCTGTCGGCCTTCTATGCCGATCCGGAGGCCGCCCTGCCGCGGCCGGCCTGGGCTCCCACGGATTTCGCGGCGTGGCAGGACTCGCTGCTCCAGGGACCGCGGGGAGAGGCGCTGTGGAGCTACTGGCGGGAGGAGCTCGCCGGCCCGTTGCCGGTCCTGGACCTCCCGGCGGACCGGCCGCGGCCGGCTGCGCGCTCCTGGCGCGGCGGGGCGCGCTTCCGCGGTCTCGGCGCGGACGCCCTGGCGGCGGTCCGCACCCTGGCCGCCACCCGGGGCGCCACCCTGTACATGGTCCTGCTCGCCGGGTTCCAGGCCTTCCTCCATCGCTCCACCGGCCAGGACGATCTGCTCGTGGGCTCTCCGACCGCGGGCCGCTCGACGCCGGAGTCGGAGTCCGTGGTCGGGTACTTCGTCAACCCGGTGGTGGTGCGGAGCGCCTTCGCGGGAGACCCGGCCTTCGGCGAGCTCCTGGGGCAGGTCCGCCGCAAGGCCCTGGGCGCCTTCGCCCACCAGGACTTCCCGTTCGCGCTCCTCGCCGAGCGGCTGCAGCCCGAGCGGGAAGCCGGCCGGTCGCCAGTTTTCCAGGTGATGTTCACCCTGGCGCGGGCTCCGCTGCCGGGCCAGGAGGGGCTCGGGGTGTTCGCCCTGGGCGGGGAGGGAGGCCGCCTCTCCCTGGGCGATCTGGTTCTGGAGTCGCTGCCGCTCGCCGACCGGCGGCCGGAGTTCGACCTCCAGCTCAACGCCGCCGAGACCGCGGAGGGGCTCGGCCTCTCCCTGACGTACGACGGCGCGCTCTTCGACCCCGCGACGGTCGACCGCATGCTGGGGCACCTCGAGACCCTGCTGCGGGACGCGGCCGGCCATCCGGACAGGCGGGTCTCCGAGCTCGCGCTGCTGACCGCGGCTGAGCAGGGGCAGCTCGCGTCCTGGAACGACACCAACCGGGACTTCGCCCGGGCAGGTACGATCGACCGGTTGTTCGACGAGCAGGTGGGCCGCACGCCGGGGGCCGTGGCGGTGGTGGCGGGGGAGGAATCCCTCACCTACCGCGAGCTCCAGAGCCGGGCCAACCAGTTGGCCCGCCACCTGCGGGGGATGGGCGTCGTCCCCGGCGAGCGGGTGGGGGTGGCGGTCGAGCGCTCCCTGGACATGATGGTGGGGCTCCTGGGCATCCTGAAGGCGGGCGGCGCCTACGTGCCCCTCGATCCGTCCTATCCCGCGGACCGGCTGGCGTTCATGCTCGCCGACGCCGGCGCGCCCGTGCTGCTGACCCAGGCGCACCTGGCCGACCGGCTCCCCCCGGCGCGGGGCGAGCGGAGGGTCCTGCTGGACGGGGACTGGCCCGCCATCGCCCGCGCGAGCGACGCTCCCCTGGAGGACCGGCCGGACCCCGGGGATCTGGCCTACGTCATCTACACCTCTGGCTCCACGGGGCATCCCAAGGGGGCGATGAACTCCCACCGGGCGGTCGTCAACCGGCTCCTCTGGATGGTGGAGGCCCACGGCCTCACCCCCGCCGATCGGTTCCTCCAGAAGACGCCGTTCAGCTTCGACGTGTCGGTCTGGGAGCTGTTCGTCCCGTTGATCTGCGGCGCGCGCCTGGTCATGGCGCGGCCCGGTGCCCACGGCGATGCGCGCTACATCGCCGAGGTCGCGGCCCGCGAGGGGATCACCACGCTCCATTTCGTGGCGCCCATGCTGCGGGTCTTCCTGGAGGAGCCGGCGATCGCGGGCTGCCGTGCGCTACGGCGGGTGGTCTCGAGCGGCGAGGCGGTGGCCTTCGATCTCCAGCAGCGGTTCTTCGAGAGCTTGCCCGGGGTCGAGCTCCACAATCTCTACGGCCCGACGGAAGCGGCGGTGGAGGTCACCTCCTGGGTGTGCGACCCGGCCTATCCGTTGCCCCTCGTGCCGATCGGGCGGCCGATCGCCAACGTGCGCATCCACCTCCTTGGCCGGCATCTGGAGCCGGTGCCGGTGGGTGTGCCCGGCGAGCTGATGATCGGCGGGATCTGTGTCGCCCGCGGCTACCACGGTCGGCCCGGGCTCACGGCCGAGCGTTTCATTCCCGACCTGTTCGCGAGCGAGCCCGGCGCCCGGCTCTACCGCACCGGGGACCTGGCGCGCCGGCTGCCCGGGGGCGAGGTGGACTTCCTGGGCCGGCTGGACCACCAGGTGAAGATCCGCGGCTTCCGCATCGAGCTCGGGGAGGTGGAGGCATGCCTCCTGACCCATCCAGGGGTTGCCGCGGCGGTGGTGGTGGCCCGCGGCGCCGGGACCGGGTTCGCGTTCCTGGCGGCGTACGTGGTGCCGTCCGCGGGGCCGACCCCCGCGGCCCCTACGGACGCCGAGTTGCGCGACCACCTGCGGGCCACGCTGCCCGAGCACATGGTCCCGGCGTTCTTTGTCCGCCTGGAGTCTCTCCCCCTCTCGCCCAACGGCAAGGTGGACCGGCGGGCCCTGCCGGAGCCCCAGGTGCCGGCGCGGTCCGGCGGATCGCGCGCCGCGACGCAGGTCGAGGAGCTTCTGGCCGGGATCTGGGCCGAGGTTCTGGGGCTGGACGAGGCCGCACCGGACGACAGCTTCTTCGATCTCGGGGGGCACTCCCTCCTCGTGGGCCAGATCGCCGCCCGGGTGGCTGAGGCCCTGGGGATGGACCTGCCCCTGCGGACCGTGTTCGAGAACCCCACGCCGGCCGCCCTCGCCCGAAGCCTCGAAGGGGACCTCGCCCCGGGCCGGGCCTCCCGGGTTCCACCCCTGTGCCCCCTGCCCCAGGGGACGGCGCCGCCCCTCTCCTTCGCTCAGGAGCGGATCTGGTTCCTGAGCCAGTTGGCCCCGGCCCCGGTCTACCAGGAGGTCCTGGGGCTGCGGATCACCGGTCCTCTGGACGCCGAGGTGCTGGAGCGGTGCCTCGCCGAGGTGGTCCGCCGGCACCAGGCCCTACGCACCGTCTTCGTCACCGTGGACGGCGGCCCCGCGGCCGTGGTGCTCCCGGACCTGTTCCCGGCCATCCAGCATGTCGAGGCCGCAGGGCCGGAGGCCCTCGCACGGGTCGCGGCGCGCCTGGCCTGGGAGCCGTACGACCTCGCCACGGGGCCTCTCCTCCGGGCTTCCCTGGTGCGCTGCGGCGAGGGGGAGCACGCGCTTTTCCTGGGGATGCACCACCTGGTCACCGACGGCTGGTCCTGGCGGGTACTCGTCGCTGAGGTGGCGGCGCTCTACCCGGCGTTCGCCGCGGGTGAGCCCTCGCCGCTGCCGCCGCTCCCGGTCCAGTACGGGGACTTCGCCGCCTGGCAGCGCGAGCGTTTCGCGGGGGATGCCCTGGCGCCCGAGCTCACCTACTGGCGGGAGCGGCTCGCCGGCCTCGCGGCCGTGCTCGAGCTCCCCGTCGACCGGCCCCGGCCGTCCATCCAGAGCTTCGCGGGCGCGGTGGAGAGCGCGTGGATGCCGCCGGCCACCCTGGAGCTCCTGCGACGGGTCTGCCGCCGCTCCGGAACGACCCTGTTCATGACCCTCCTCGCCGGCTTCCAGGCGCTCCTCCACCGCGCGACCGGCACGGACGATATCGCCGTGGGCACGCCGTCCGCGAGCCGGGACCGGACGGAGCTCGAGGGCGTGATCGGGCTCTTCCTCAATACCCTCGTGCTGCGCGGCGACCTGGCGGGCGATCCCGCCTTCGGCGAACTGCTGCGCCGGGTGCGCGGCACGGCGCTCGCGGCCTACGCCCATCGCGACCTCCCCTTCGAGCGGCTGGTCGAGGAGCTCCGCCCCGAGCGGAGCCTGAGCCACAACCCCCTCGTGCAGACCGTGCTCGTGCTGCACGAAGGGGTGGGCCGGGAGCCGGAGATCCCCGGTCTCGGCTTCGAGCTCCTGGAGCTCGACCACGGGATCTCCAAGTTCGACCTGGTCGCCGGCTTCCGGCCGGAGGGGGAGCGGCTCCTGCTCCGCATCGAGTACGCCTCGGACCTCTTCGATCGCCCCACGGTCCGGCGCCTCGCCGGCCACCTGGGGACCCTCCTCGCCGGCGCGGCGGCGCACCCGGAGGCGCGCCTCTCGGAGCTCCCCCTGTTGAGCGGGCCGGAGCGCCACCAACTCACTCACGAGTGGAACGACCGGGGGACGGAGACCGGGGCGGAGACCGTGGTCGACCTGTTCTTGCGGCAGGCGGCCGAGAGGCCCGGGCGCCCGGCGCTCGCGGATTCCGCTGACCGGCTCACCTACGCGGAGCTCGACCGCGCCGCCCGCCGGCTGGCCGGGCGGCTGGTAGAGCTGTGGGTGCGGCCGGAGGACCGGGTGGCGCTCTGCACGGAGCGATCCCTCGCCGGGGTCGTGGCGGCCCTGGCGGTCCTCCAAGCCGGGGCCGCGTACCTGCCGATCGACGCGGCCTGGCCCCCGGAGCGCCGCGCCTTTATGGTGCGCGACGCCGGGGCCCGCGTGCTGGTCACCGAGGGCGGGGTGGGCGCCGGTTGGGTGCCGGAGGGGGTGGCGGTCGTCGCGCTCGACGGCGAGGACTGGCGGGGAGGCCCGGAGCCGGGGTTCCGGCCCGTGCCCGTGGATCCCCGGCAGGCCGCCTACGCCATCTACACGTCCGGCTCCACGGGCGTGCCCAAGGCGGTGGTCGTCCCCCATGCGGGGCTGTCCAACCTGGTCGCGTGGCACCGCCGGGTCTACGAGGTCACGGCGGAGGACCGGGCCACCCAGATCGCCGCGACCGGGTTCGACGCCGCCGTCTGGGAGGTCTGGCCGTACCTCGCGAGCGGCGCGAGCCTGTCCTTCCCGCCGTCCGGTATCCGCTCCTCCGCGCCCGATCTCGTGCGCTGGCTCGCCGGGGAGGGGATCACCCTCTCCTTCCTCACGACCCCCCTCGCCGAGGCCGCGCTGCGGGAGCCGTGGCCCGCGGAGAGCCCCCTGCGCGTCCTCCTTACCGGGGGCGACCGCCTGCGCGGGGGAGCGCCCCGAGGTGTGCCCTTCCGCTTCGTCAACCACTACGGACCGACCGAGAGCGCGGTCGTGGCGACCGCGGGCGAGGTGCCCGCCGAGGCCGGGGGCGCTCCGGCCATCGGGCGGCCCATCGACAACCTGCGTGTCCACATCCTCGATCGCTGGCTCCGGCCGGTCCCCGCGGGGGTGCCGGGCGAGCTCTGCGTGGCGGGCGCAGGGCTCGCCCGGGGCTACCTGGGACGGCCCGACCTCACGGCGGAGCGTTTCCTGCCCGACGCCTGGAGCACAGCGCCGGGAGCCCGGCTCTACCTCACGGGCGACCTCGCCCGCTACCGACCCGACGGGGAGATCGAGTTCCTGGGCCGGATCGACCACCAGGTCAAGATCCGCGGTGTCCGCATCGAGCTCGGCGAGATCGAAAGCGCGATCGCGCGGCACCCGGCGGTGGCCGAGGCCGTGGCCATGGTGCGGCCGGGCCCGGCGGGGGAGCCCTGGCTGGCGGCCTATGTCGTCGGCAGGAACGGGGCCGCCGTGGATGCCGCCGCGTTGCGCGCGGACCTGAAGCGGGTCCTCCCCGAGGCCATGGTCCCCGCCGTCGTCGTCCAGCTCGCGACCCTGCCGCTGACGGTGAACGGCAAGGTGGACCGGGCGGCGCTGCCCGAGCCCGAGCGGCGGGAGGGCGGGATGACGAGCGCGGCCCCGGCCACGCCCACTGAAGAGCTGATCGCCGGCCTCTGGTCCGATCTCTTCGGCCTCGAGCAGGTGGGGACGGACGAGGATCTCTTCGCCCTCGGCGGCAACTCGCTGCTCGCTGCCCGGCTCGCGGCCCGCCTGCGCGAGACCTTCCGGGTCGACCTCCCGCTCCAGACCGTGTTCGAGCATCCCACGGTCGCCGGCTTGGCCCGCCGGCTGGACGAGCTCCGTGGCGGCCCGGCCCTGCCTCCGTTGCGGCCGGTGCCGCGGGACAGGGACCTGCCGCTCTCACCCGCGCAGCAGCGGCTCTGGTTCCTGGACCAGTTGGAACCGGCAAGCCCGCTCTACAACATCCCCCTCGGCCTGCGCCTCTCGGGGTGGCTCGACGTGAGGGCGCTCGCGGCGAGCCTGTCCGAGGTCGTGCGGCGCCACGAGGCCCTGCGGACGCGCTTCCCGGCTGTCGGGGACGGCCCGGTCCAGGTCGTGGACCCGCCCGCCACCCTGCCGCTGCCGGTGATCGACCTCTCCGGCGTGGGGGAGACGGAAGCGGAGCGGCTGGGCCGGGAGGAGGCCGCGCGGCCCTTCGATCTCGCGGCCGGTCCCCTCCTGCGGCTCACCCTCCTCCGCGTGACGCCGGAGGAGCACCTGCTGCTGCTCACGGTCCACCACATCGTGGCGGACGGCTGGTCGATCGAGGTCCTCGTGCGCGAGGTGGCGGCGCTCTACCCGGCCCTGCTCGCCGGCGAGCCGTCGCCGCTCCCCGAGCTCCCCCTCCAGTACGCGGACTATGCCCTCTGGCAGCAGCGGTGGCTCGCGGACGGGAGCGTGCTCGACCCCCAGCTCGCGTACTGGGAGGAGCGCCTGGCGGGCAGCTCGCCTGCGATTGCCTTGCCGTTCGACCGGCCGCGTCCCGCGGCCCAGAGCTTCCGGGGAGCCCGCCGGGCCTTCACCGTGCCCGCGGACCTCGCGGCGGCCCTGCAGTCCCTCTCCCGCCGGCAGGGGGCGACCCTGTTCATGGTCCTCCTCGCCGGCTTCCAGGCGCTCCTCCAGCGCTTCTCGGGCCAGGACGACCTCGTGGTTGGAGCCCCGGTCGCCAACCGCCGGTGGCGCGAGACCGAGGACCTGATCGGGTTTTTCGTCAACTCGATCGTCCTGCGCTGCGACCTGGGAGGGGACCCGGAGGTGGGGGGCGCCATCGCACGGGTGCGCGACGCGGTGCTCGCGGCTCAGGCCCATCAGGACCTCCCCTTCGAGCGTCTGGTCGAGCACCTGCAGCCGGCGCGGAGCCTGAGCCATACCCCCCTGTTCCAGGTCGTTTTCGCCCTCCAGGGGCCGGAGCTGGGGCGCATCGAGCTCCCCGGGCTGGCGGCCTCGCCGGTGGACGACCTCCACACGGGGACCGCCAAGTTCGACCTGACCGTCGTCCTCGCCCAGCGCGAGGACGGCCTCGCGGGGTGGTGCGAGCACAGCACCGACCTGTTCGACGTGGCTACGGTGGGGCGCCTGGTCGAGGGCTACACCCGCCTCCTGGCCGGGGCGGCGGCCGATCCGGGGCTCGCCCTTTCGCGGCTGCCCCTGCTCGGCGATGCGGACCTCCGTCAGGTACTCGTGGAATGGAACGAGACGTCGTCGGCGTACCCGGCAGACGTCCCGATCCACGAGCTGTTCGCCCGCCAGGCGGCGAGCGGCCCTGATCGTGTCGCCGTGATCTTCGAGGACCGGTGGCTGACCTATGCGGAGCTCGACTTCCGGGCCGATCTTCTGGCGGACCGGCTGCGCTGGCTCGGCGTCGGGCCCGAGGTCAAAGTGGGCGTCTGCCTCGGCCGCTCCCCGGAGATGGTGGTGGCGCTCCTGGCCATCCTCAAGGCGGGCGGAGCGTACGTCCCCTTCGACCCGTCCTACCCGGCGGAGCGCCTGGCCCTGCTGATGAGCACGGTCCGGGTGCCGATCCTCCTGACCCAGAGGTCCCTGCGCGGGTCGCTGCCGGATGGCGGTGAGGTCCGGATCGTGGAGCTCGACACCTTCTGGCGAGGGCCGGACGCGGCGGGTCCCGCCGCCCCCGCGATGGCGGTGGCGCCCGAGGGCCTGGCCTACGTGATGTTCACCTCGGGCTCGACCGGCGTCCCCAAGGCCGTGGGCGTGCCGCATCGGGCGGTGGTCCGGCTCGTCCGCGACACCGACTTCGCCTGCCTGGACGACCGGCAGGTCTTCCTCCAACTCGCGCCGATCTCGTTCGACGCCGCCACCCTGGAAATCTGGGGTCCCCTGCTGAACGGGGGGCGGCTCGCCATCATGCCGCCGCACACCCCCACGCTGGAGGAGATCGGCGAGGCTCTGGAGCGCCACCGGGTCACCACGCTCTGGCTCACGGCGGCCCTCTTCCACCAGATGGTCGACGAGCAGCTCCCGAGCCTGGTGCCGGTCCCCCAGATCCTCGCGGGCGGAGATGTGCTCTCCGTGGCGCACGTCCGTCGGCTCCTCGCCGCGCGCCGCGCGGGCGTCCTGATCAACGGCTACGGCCCCACCGAGAACACGACGTTCAGTTGCTGCCACATTCTGCCTCCCGGTGCCCCGGTCGGGTCGTCCGTGCCCATCGGCCGGCCGATCCGCAACAGCGTCGCCTACGTGCTCGACCGGCACCTCGGGCCGGTGCCGGTGGGGGTCACGGGCGAGCTGTACGTGGGCGGCGACGGGCTCGCCCGCGGATACCTGGGCGCCCCGGACCTCACGGCCGGGCGATTCGTCCCCGACCTGCTGAGCGGAGAGCCGGGTCGGCGCCTCTACCGGACGGGAGATCTGGCCCGCTGGCTACCGGACGGGACGCTCGAGTTCCTGGGGCGAATCGACCACCAGGTCAAGGTGCGGGGCTTCCGTATCGAGCCGGGGGAGATCGAGGCCTGCCTGGGGCGCCACGAGGCCGTGCGCGACGCCGTCGTGGTGGCGCGCGAGGAGGCGCCCGGGCAGCGCCGCCTGGTCGCCTACGTCGTCCTCCGGCCGGAGGGCCCGGACGTCTCCGCCGTCGGGCTGCGCTCCTTTGTCCGGGAGCGGCTGCCGGACTACATGGTTCCCGCGGCCCTCGTGATCCTGCCCGAGCTGCCGGTGACCGCCAACGGCAAGGTGGACCGCGCCGCACTGCCCGCCCCCGGCGACCTGCCGCGAGAGAGGCCGTACGCCGCCCCGCGGAGCGACTCCGAGCGGGTGCTGGCGGAGATCTGGGGCGAGGTCCTCGGCGTGGCGGAGATCGGGATCGACGACGACTTCTTCGACCTCGGCGGCCATTCGCTGGCAGCCACCCGGGTGACGGCCGAGATCCGCCGCCGGTTCGGTGTCGAGCTGCCCCTCGCGCGGCTCTTCCATCGCCCGACGATCGCCGAGCTGTCGACGGTCCTGGAGGAGGCCCTCATCGCCCACCTCGAAAGCCTGACCGACGAAGAGGCCAGCAAGCTGGCGTGATCCAGGAGGAGGCACGATCGATGGATATCCTTGAGCGTCGTTCCCAGCTCTCGCCCGAAAAGCGGGTGCTGCTCGAGAAGCTCCTCCGCGGCCAGGCCGCGGCCGACGCCGGCGGCATCCCCCGGCGCCCGGCCGGGTCCCGCGCGCGGTTGTCCTTCTCCCAGGAGCGGCTCTGGTTTCTCGACCGGCTCCTCCCTGGAACGCCCGCCTACAACGTGCCGGGGGTGGTCCGCCTGCGCGGCGATCTTGATTCCTCCGCCCTGGAGGCGAGCCTCGCCGAGGTGGTGCGGCGCCATGAGGCGCTGCGCACCGTATTCCTGGACGAGGGCGGGGCCGTGGTCCAGGAGACGGCCCCGGCCGGTCCCTTCGAGCTGCCGCGGGTGGACCTCCGGCCCCTCGGAGCCGAGGAGCGGGAGATCGAGGTCCGGCGGCTCGCCTTGGAGGAGGCGCGGGGGAGCTTCGACCTTGGGCGCGCCGACCGGGGACCGCTCCTGCGCGCCCGCCTGCTCCGGCTCGCGGACGACGAGCACCTCCTCCTGCTCTGCCTCCACCACATTGCAGCGGACGGCTGGTCGGTGGGGGTCCTCCTCTCCGAGCTGGCGACCCTCTACGAGGCATTCCGGGCCTCCCGTCCGTCCCCCCTGCCGCCGCTCCCTTTGCAGTACGCCGACTTCGCGGAGTGGCAGCGCGAGCGACTCCAGGGGGAGACCCTGGACGAGCTCCTGCGGTTCTGGAAGGAGCTCCTCGCTGGGAGCCCCCAGGCTCTCGACCTGCCCACCGACCACCCGCGGCCGGCCGTGCAGAGCTTCCGGGGCGCGCGGTGGCCCTTCCACGTGGAGGAGGGGGTCGCGGACGCCGTCCGCGCCCTGGCCCGCGAGGAGCGGACGACCCCGTTCGGCGTCCTCCTGGCGGTGTTCGAGGTCTTCCTCAGCCGCTGGGCGGGCCAGCGGGAGCTGCTGGTGGGCTCGCCCGTCGCCGGGCGGAGCCGCGCCGAGCTCCACGGGTTGATCGGCTTCTTCGTCAACACCCTGGTCTACCGCGGGGAGCTGGCGGACGACCCGTCCGTGCGCCGGCTCGTGGAGCGGACCGGGGCCCAAGCGGTCGCGGTCCTCGCCCACCAGGAGCTCCCCTTCGAGCGGCTGGTGGCGGAGCTACGGCCGGACCGGAGCCTCTCCCACTCGCCGCTCGTGCAGGCGATGTTCGTCTTCCAGAACGCTCCGACGGCCTCCGTTGCGCTCCCCGGCCTCACCCTCGAGCGTCTGAACGTGGACAACGGCACGGCCAAGTTCGACCTCACGCTGGAGATCGCTGACGGCACGCCGGCCCTCGCAGGCTGGCTCGAATTCAGCCTTGACCTGTTCGAGCCCGCGACGGCCGAGCGCATGGTCCAGGGCTTCCAGCACCTGCTCCGCATCGCAATGGCGCAGCCGGACCGGAGCCTGTCGGAGCTGGACCCCTTGGGGGAGGAGGAGCGCCAGCAGCTCCTCTACGCCTGGAACGGCTCCGGGACCCCGCAGGTCGAGGAGACGGCCTGCCTGCACGAGCTCTTCGCGGCTCAGGCCGCCCGGACTCCCGGCGCGCCGGCCCTCGACTATGGAAGCGAGGAGATCTCCTACGACGAGCTCGCGCACCGGGCCGGCGAGCTGGCCCGCCACCTCTCCGGTCTCGGCGTCGGACCCGAGACCCTCGTCGGCCTCTGCTGCCGCCGCACGCCGGAGATGGTGGCGGCGATGCTGGGCATCCTGAAGGCGGGAGGCGCCTACGTGCCCCTGGACCCCAACTACCCCGAGGCGGTCCTCCGGGGCATGCTGGAGGAGGCGAAGGTGGAGCTGGTCCTGGCGGAGGAGAGCTTCGTTTCCCTCCTGCTGACGTCCGGTGTCCGGATCGTCCCCCTGGAGGGGGCCGGCTCCGGAGGTGATACCGGAGAGGCCCTGTCGCCGTGTCGCTGCGCTCCGACGCCGGAGAACCTGGCCTACCTCATCTTCACCTCCGGCTCCACCGGGCACCCCAAGGCGGTGGCGATCCAGCATCGCAGTGCCGCCGCGCTGCTCCGCTGGGCGGCGGGCCGGTTCGCGCCCGAGGAGCTGGACGGGGTCCTGGCCTCGACCTCGATCTGCTTCGACCTGTCGGTCTTCGAGATTTTCCTCCCCTTGAGCCTGGGCGGCCGGATCGTCCTCGCCGGCAACGCCCTGGAGCTCCCGTCCCTGCCCGCCCGGAACCGAGTCCGGCTGGTCACCACCGTGCCTTCGGCCATCGCCGAGCTGGAGCGGGCAGGCGCGCTGCCCGCCTCGGTCCGCACTGTCAACCTGGCCGGCGAGCCCCTGTCGCGGGCCCTGGTCGACCAGGTCTACGGCGCGGCCTCGGTCGAGCGGGTCTGGAACCTGTACGGCCCGTCCGAGGACACCACCTACTCGACGGCCACCCTGGTGCCGGCGGGCACGGCCGAGCCGCCCACCATCGGCCGGCCCATCGCGGGCACCCGCCTCTACCTGCTCGACGCCGACCTCCTGCCGGTCCCCCGGGGGGCGCGCGGCGAGATCTGCCTGGGCGGAGCGGGCCTCGCCCGCGGCTACCTCCACCGTCCGGAGCGGACCGCCGAGCGGTTCATCCCCGACGCCTGGAGCGGCCTGCCGGGGGAGCGCCTCTACCGCACCGGGGACCTGGGGCGCCTGCGCCTGGATGGCGAGGTCGAGTTCCTCGGGCGGGTGGACCGCCAGGTGAAGATCCGCGGCTTTCGGGTGGAGCCGGGGGAGATCGAGGCGGCCTTGCGGCGGCACCCCGCGGTGGGCGAGGCGGTGGTGCTCGCCCGGGCGGACGGCCCCGGCCCGAAGCGGCTGGTGGCCTACGTCACGGGGGCTGAGGGGGCCCGTCCCTGTCCCCCGGCGGAGATGCGGAGCTTCCTCTCCGGCCGGCTGCCTGAGCACATGCTCCCCTCCGCCTTGGTCTGGCTGGACGCCTTTCCCCTCACCCCCAACGGCAAGATCGACTGGCGCCGGCTGCCCGCTCCGGACGAGCGGCCCGCGGAGCTCGCCTATACCCCGCCGCGAACCCCGACCGAGGAGCTGCTGGCCGAGCTCTGGGCCGACGTCCTGGGGCTGGAGCGGGTGGGGGTGGAGGACGATTTCTTCGCGCTCGGAGGGCACTCGCTCCTGGCGACGCGGGTCGTCTCCGGAGTCCGCCGCGCTTTCGGAGTGGAGCTGCCCCTGCGCAGCCTCTTCGAAGCCCCCACGGTGGCGGCCCTGGCGGCCCGCTTCGACGCCCTGCAGCAGCCGGCGGCCGAGCGGCGCCTGCCCGGCCTCGCTCCCGTCGCCCCCCGTCCGGAGCATCCGCCCCTCTCCTTTGCCCAGGAGCGGCTCTGGTTCCTGGACCAGTACGAGCCCGGTTCAGGCGCCTGGAATCTGCCGAGCGTGCTGCGCCTGCGGGGCCGGCTGGACCACGCCGCCTTTGAGGCCGCCCTGGAGGAGCTGGTGCGGCGCCACGAGGCGCTGCGGACGGCGGTGGACGTGGTGGATGGCCGGCCCGTGCAGCGGGTGGCTCCCGCGGCCGGCGTGCCGCTGCCGGGGATCGATCTCGGCGCGCTTCCCGCGGACGTAAGGGAGGCGGAGCTGGCGCGCCTCACCGTCCGCGAGGCGGCCGCGCCGTTCGACCTAACAGCCGCCCCCCTGCTGCGGGCGCGCCTCGTGCGGCTCGGCGGGCAGGAGCACGCGCTGCTCCTGAACCTCCACCACATCGCGGCGGACGGCTGGTCGATCCAGATCCTGATCCGGGAGATCGGCGCTCTCTACACCGCCTTCGCCGGGGGACTCGCGCCGGCGCTACCCGAGCTCCCCGTCCAATACGTGGACTACGCGCTCTGGCAGCGGGAGCTCGTCTCCGGAGAGCTTCTGGAAGGGCAGCTCGCCTACTGGACTCAGCGCCTGGCCGGAGCCCCGGACCTTCTGGACCTGCCCACCGACTTCCAGCGGCCCGCGGTGCAGACCTTCACCGGCGGCCGCGCGTCGCTCACCCTGCCTGCGGAGCTCGCGGGCAGCCTCCGCTCCCTGGGCCGCGGGGCCGGTGCCACGTTCTTCATGACGCTCCTCGCCGCCTTCGAGGTCGTGCTGGCCCGGTGGAGCGGCGAGGACGACATCCTGGTGGGCATCCCCATCGCCGGGCGCACCCGCGCCGAGGTCGAGGGGCTGATTGGCTGCTTCCTGAACACCCTCGTGCTGCGCACCGACTTGTCCGGGAATCCCGACTTCCTCACGGTCCTGCGGCGGGTCCGGGAGACGACCCTGGAGGCGTACTCCCACCAGGACCTCCCCTTCGAGAGGCTCCTGGAAGCCGTCCGGCCGCAGCGGGACCTCTCCCGCACACCCCTCTTCCAGGTCTTCTTCAACATGCTGAACTACCCGGAGAGCGAGATCCGCCTGCCCGGCCTGGAGGTGGAGCTGCTCGCCCTGCCGGAGGTCCCCTCGAAGTTCGACCTCACCGTCTACCTCGCCGAGCGGGACGGCGGGCTCGCGATCGACCTCGTCTACAACGCCGATCTGTTCTCCGCCCGGCGTGCCGCCGACCTGCTCGCTCAGATGGAGCGCGTCCTGGCGCATGCGGCCGGGGCGCCCGAGGTGCCGGTGAGCCGCTGCTCCCTGGTGACCGCCGCCATGGCGGAGCGGCTGCCCGATCCGGCGGCGCCCCTAAGCGACGCCTGGCACGGCTCCGTCCACGAGCGCTTCGAGCGGCAGGCGCGGCGGGTCCCGGCCAACCTCGCGGTCTCCGACAGCCGGGAGCGCTGGACGTACGCCGAGCTCGACGCCCGGAGCAATCAGCTCGCCCACGTTCTCGTGAGTAGCGGCGTGCGGCCGGGGGAGGTCGTGGCCCTCTACGCCCACCGCAGCGCGACCCTGGTCTGGGCGGTCCTCGGCGTGCTCAAGGCGGGCGCGGCCTTCCTGCTGATCGACCCTGTCTATCCGGCGCGGCGGACCGTCGCCTGTCTGCGGATCGCCTCGCCCCGCGGCTGGCTCCAACTCGCCGCCGCCGGCCCGGAGCCAGCCGAGATCGCCGTGGCGCTCGATGAGCTCCCGCTGGCGTGCCGCCTGGAGCTGGCGCCCCGCGGCAAGGGGCCGGACCCGCTCGCCGGATCCCCGGAGCACAGCCCCGGAATCTCCGTTGGCCCGGACGATCTGGCCTACGTCGCCTTCACCTCGGGCTCGACGGGCACCCCCAAGGGGATCCTCGGGCGCCAGGGGCCGCTCTCCCACTTCCTCCCCTGGCAGGAGAGGGAGTTCGGGTTCGGCGAGGAGGACCGCTTCAGCATGTTGTCGGGCCTCTCCCACGACCCCCTCCATCGCGACCTCTTCACCCCCCTGCAACTGGGGGCGGCGATCTGCGTTCCTGATCCGGAGTCGCTCGGCGAGCCCGGCTGGCTGGCCCGCTGGATGGCCCGGGAGGAGGTCACGGTGACCCACCTCACGCCGGCCATGGGCCAGCTCCTGACCGAGCCGGCGCCGGGCGGCGAGACCGTCACCGTGCCGTCGCTGCGCTGGGCTCTCCTTGTGGGAGATGCCCTCACCCGCAGCGACGTCGCCCGCCTGGAGCGGCTGGCGCCCCGGATCACCTGCGTGAATCTCTACGGCTCGACCGAGACGCAGCGCGCCGTGGGCTACCACGTCGTGCAGCGGGGGGAGAGCGCGACCTCGTCCGCTCGGGAAATCCTCCCCTTGGGGCGCGGCATCGAGGACGTCCAGCTCCTGGTGCTCAACCGCGCCGGGGACCTCGCCGGGCTGGGGGAGCTGGGGGAGGTCGCGTTGCGCAGCCCGCACCTGGCGGCGGGGTATCTCGGTCTCCCCGAGCTGACGGCCGAGCGCTTCGTCGTCAATCCCTGGACCGGGGAGCCTGGCGACCGTCTCTACCGCACGGGCGACTTGGGCCGATACCTGCCGGACGGCGAGGTGGCGAGCGCAGGACGGGCCGACCAGCAGGTCAAAATCCGCGGCTTCCGCGTCGAGCCGGGGGAGATCGAGGCGGCGCTCGCCCGGCACCCCGCGGTGCTGGAGGCGGCGGTGATCGCGGCGGAGGACGGGGGTGGGGAGCGCCGGCTCGCCGCCTACGTCGTGCCCCGGCCGGAACCCGGGGGCGTGGCCCTGAGCGTCGCGGAGCTGCGCGCCTTCCTGGCGGAGCGGGTGCCCGACTACATGGTGCC
>DASQEB010000509.1:0-3513 GCA_035633875.1 Thermoanaerobaculia bacterium | reverse complement strand
CGGCCACCACCCTGAGCTCGGGCCGTCCGCCCGCGACCGGACGCTCCTGCACCGGCGACCTCGGAGCGGGAGCGGACGGGGGCTGGACGGCTGCGAGCGGCGGGACCGGGCGCGGCCCGGCCTGCGCAAAAGGAGGTCCTTCCTGGAGCGAGCGGACGAGCAGCTCTTCCACCGAGATGGGATCGAACCCCTCCTCATAGGAGACCTCGTCGCCGCTGTAGAACTTGAAGTCCCCCTCGCTCCAGCGCAGGAGCTGCTGGAGCAGGCGGAAGGTCTGGAGCCGGAGGGCCTGGAGGAGCCGGCTCCGGTCGACATACCGGCGCTCCACCAGAAGGTCGATGAGGCGGACGCCGGAGGCCTGGTGCTCGGCCGAGGCGCGGGAGAAGTCCGCCGCGCCCAGGATCCCCTCGCTCACGAGCACCTCCGAGAGACCCTGCTCCAGTGTCTGGTTGAGAGCATCGGCGGCGACGATGCGCCCCTTGAGAAAGGAGATGGCGATGATGTCGTGCTGGCCCTGGACCGTCAGGATGCCGGTCTTCTGCTGCTGGGAGATCAACTGCAGGATCTCCGGCAGCTTGAACAGGTCTAGGGTGCCTTCGACGGCCATCAGTGCCGACCCTCGAGCCGTCCGGTCGGAACGGACGGCTCAGACGTCGTCGCGCAGCTCCCGGCGGAGCCGTGCTCCGAGGTACAACAAGAGACCCAGGATCGCAATGATCCAGGACGCGTGGTTTCCGGGATCATAACTCCAAGGGATGCGATATCCGACCCTCCCAAGGAGCGGAAGCATCAACAGGACGAGCGGTACCAGGATGGCGAGGAAGCACCGTCCCCCTTCGCCGACCTCGGCCGAGGCGAATCCGGGCACCATGGCCCGCCGCCAGCGCTGGAACGAGCCCGAGCGGACGTCGAGCGGTCGTTCCGGGTATCCGAAGGGGCGGCGCGCCAGGTGCAGGGACACGGCCACCAGGATCAGGCTCATGGAGACGAGGGCCGGCAGCCCGCGCCGGAACAGCTCGAGCTGCGAGGCGGGCCTCCTCCCGCCCCGCCAGCTCGTGAACAGCTCGCGCCGGATCGAGGGGATGCGCTCCAGGCCGCCGGGAAGCGTGACCACCCGCATCTGCTGGCTCACCCAGCGGGAGACCCGGGCGTCGTCGATCTCCCGCGCCTGAGCCATGGCGCTCCTCATCTCGTCGAAGAGATAGGACTCCGAGTAGGCCTGGCTGAGGTTGAAGTGAGCGGCGGCACTCTGCGGATCGATCGTCGCCACTTTCTGGAAGCTCAGGATGGCGCTCGAAAAGTCCCCCTTGAGGAAGAAGTGCGCTCCGAGATTGAGCAGCACGGCGGTGTTCTCCGGCTCCTCCTCGAGGACCTGCCGGTAGAGGGAGCGGGCCATCTCCCACTGGCCGAGGGTCCGGTGGACGTCGGCCAGCAGGTGCTTGACCGCCACGCTTGTGGGGAGGAGCGACCGCAGCACGCCGAGATCGGAGAACAGACCGCCGTACAGCCGTTGCTGCTCCAGGCTCTCCATGGCCCTTACCGGCGGCGAGAGCGCCACCGCCACGTGCCGCCGCTGCTCGGTGATCAGGAGCGGAGTGACCCCCACGAGCAGCCAGATTGCGATCAGCACCACCCGCTCGCTGATGGAGCCGTACCCCCAGAGCAGGAGCGACCAGACGAGGGGGAGCCAGAGCAGACCATAGGGGAGGGCCAGCGGCCAGAGCAGGCACAGCGCGGCGAGGACGAGAGCGGCGGGCCGGGGCAGCCAGCGCGAGAAGAGGCCGGCGAGGTCCAGGAAGAGCGAGCCCCCCTTGGTCGCCATCTGGACGGCGATGAAGAGCCCGCCGGCTGCCAGCAGCAGACAGAGCGACCAGAACAGGAGGTCCTGGAGCCAGAGATACCGCTCCAGGGGATGGTTGAACTTGCGCGGAAAGCCGCGGAGGAAGGCGAGGACGGCCCCGGGGTAGTTGCCCTCTATCCAGTTCACGGCGGCCTCGGCAAAGGCGGTCTCGGGCCGGCCCGGATCGAACCGCTCCGCCGCCGCGAGCGCCCAATGGGCTCGGGCGAAGTCCTTCTGCCGTGCGGCCTCGAGGGCCCGCGCCACGGCTCCGGCCGACAGGTCCGGCAGCCGCGTCATGTTGACCTGCCGGGCGGTGGCGAGCAGGCTGTCGGCCAGACCTTCGGCCTGCTCGCGTTTGTTCTGGATCACCCACTGCAGCCACTGCTCCTCGATCTGCTTCAGCGTCTGCCGCACCGAGGCGGTCATCTCCACACCCGTCACCTGCGGAGACGACACCTCCTGGGCCCTGGCTCCCGCCGGAGCCAGAAGGGCGAGCAGAGCGAGGCAGGCGAGCCCGGGGAGCCGCATCCGCCTAGCCCCGTTTCTGCTTCTGGACATAGCGGACCCGCAGACGGTAGAGCAGGTCCTCCAGGGAGGCCGACTCCTCCGCCGTCAGGTTGCCGAACGTCTTCTGCCGGAGGACGTCCAGCATGTCGATGTGCAGCCGGGCCATCTCCAGGTTCTCCGCCGACTGGCCGTCCGGCAGCGGCATGTCTCCCAGGTAGATCACGGCCGGCTCCATCAGCATCTGGACCAGGTCGAAGAAGGTCGGACCGAACCCGGCGGGCGTCTCCGGGAAACCGGCCGGACGCCGGTCCTCCTGGGGCGGGGGGCTCGGCCGGCGCGCCTCCTCCGCCTTCGGCGGGGGCGCGGGGGCGGGCTCCGGCTCCGGAGTGGCCGTCGCGGTCGATTTTTCAGAGAGGAAGCGGTACTCTTCCCGCAGCTCGCCTTCGGGCGTGAACATCCGCTTGTCGGTAACCTTGAGCTCCTTGCCTTCGTTCCCCACTTCGGACCTCGACTCCTTTCTGGCCGCCTTGCGATGAGCGATTAAAAATCGTAGCAAGCGCAATTCTCGCACGGCAAGCGTGGAGCGCCCAACCATGGCCCAAAAACCCGACCTCCAGAAGCTCGTCGACCTCATCGCCCGCCTGCGCGCCCCCGACGGCTGCCCCTGGGACCGCGAACAGACCCTGCCGGATGTGCGCGCCTACCTCCTGGAGGAGGCCCACGAGCTGGCCGGCGCCATCGACGGCGGCGACTGGGACGAGCTGGCCGAGGAGCTCGGCGACATGCTCTTCCAGGTCGCCTTCATCGGGCGTCTGGCCGAGGAGGCTGGCGCCTTCAGCGTCTCACAGGTCATCGACGGAGTCCACCGCAAAATGGTGGAACGCCACCCCCACGTCTTCGGCGACGAGGTGCTGGCCGACGCCGAGGCCGTCCGCCAGGCCTGGGAGCGGAGGAAGCTCGCCAAGGAGCCGCGGCGGGAGTCCCTCTTCTCCGGGGTCCCCTCCTCCCTCCCCGCCCTCCTCGCCTCCTACCGCCTGACCCAGAAGGCTGCCGGCGTGGGCTTCGACTGGCCCACCCCCGACGCGGTGCTGGACAAGATGGAGGAGGAAATCGCCGAGCTCCGCCAGGCCCTCGCCGCCGGCCGGCGCGAGGAGGTCAGGGAGGAG
>DASQEB010000508.1:0-9046 GCA_035633875.1 Thermoanaerobaculia bacterium | reverse complement strand
AACCCCCGGACCGTTCCGCGGGAGCGGCGGAGCGCTCAATCCCGGTTTGCGAAGCGGTCGAAGCCGCGCGGAACGTTCCGCAGGCGTCGTGGAGCGCTCCAGGCCGGCTCGCGAACGTTCCGCGGCCCTTTCCGAGCGCTCCGCCGGGCCTGCCGAGCGTTCCGGGAGCCCTGCGAACGTTCCGCGATGCGGTCTGAACGCTCCGCGTCAGAGATCGACCGGTCCAGTTCGACCCCGAAGCATCCGAATCTCAGGGATGAGTCTTTCCAGGCGCTGGAGACGGATCTCGACCGCTGCATCCGAGCTCGGGTCACGGATTCGGTTTCCAATTCCGGCGGATCGGCATACAGGCAGCGTCCCGGTATCCGCGACCTCGTGCGCCAGAACGACCCCGGCATCGTTCAAGGACACCAGGTCGATCTCTCCTCCGGCAGCGAGGCCGGCATCATCACGTAGACGCAGGAAATTTCAGAGCTCCAGGGCAGGAGCGGTCAGGATGGCCAGATCTACATCCCGGACCGGGATCGACCATGGACCAGCTCTAGCACCCTCGCTCCCCGCTCACTGCTGAGCTGCCGGCGGCTTGCCCTCCTCCTTCTCCAGGGACTGCCGCACCCATTCCACCGGGAAGATCTCCCCTTCGGGGACCCGCACGTCGGGCGCCATGCCGTGGAGGTCCACCGAACCCTGGCGCCCGCGCTTGCGGGCGGTGCCGTAGGCCATGGCATAGTCCTGGCAGGGCGTGCGGACGACGTTGATGTTGCCGTAGTCGAAGGCGCCGCCGGTGTTTTCGCCGAAGACGGTCACCTTTTTGCTCTGCCGGGCGATATCGACCAGGCCCTCGCAACTGCTCATGCAGCCGCGGTCGACGAGAACCGCCACCCGCCGGGGGTTGGGGTGCACGGTGTCGAGCTCGAGGGTGCCGTCCTCCCCGGTCAGGAACTTGCCGAGATTCGCCCGCAGCTCGGCCGCGGTCTTGCGCAAGGACGCCTTGTTCTCTTCGGGCCGGTTCGGATCGGCAGCCATCTCGTCGAAGAGCCGGGCGTTGTCCTCGGTGGCGTAAAGGTCGAAGCCGCCCACGCGGACCGGCCCGGTGTAGAGGAAGGGGAGCAGGGGCTGGAAGGTGTGGTCCGAGCCGCCGCCGTTGCCGCGCAGGTCGATGATCAAGTTGGGGGTCTTCAGGAGCTTGTCGCGGTTGTCCTCGATCGCCTTCGCGATGGCGGCCCCGTTGATCGGGGCGAAGCTCGGGAGCTGGAGGAGCAGCGTCCGGGAGTCGAGCTCCTTCAGGCGGACCTCGGTATTGAGCGAGGCTTGATAGGCCGCGGCATCCACGGCGCCGGGCACCTCCGGGTAGACCTTCACCAGGAGGGGACCTTTCTCCTTGCCTTTCTCGTGGAAGAGCAGGTTCCGGTCCACTCGGGTGGTGAAGGTCCTCTCGGAATGGTCCCGGTAATAGAACCGCGACTCGTACCGGCCCGGCCCCGCCGCCGTGTAGGTGGCCTTGACCTGCCCGGGCGTCCACCAGACGCCGTCAGCGGCGAGGATCACGGCCACGAAGTCTCGCTGCGGCGTGGGGCTGCGCAGGATCGCCATGCGGTAGCGGGAGTTGGGGACGACCTCCCAGATCCCCTCGATCGGGTCCAGAGCCGCGCCCTTCTCGGCGAAGGACTTGCGGGCCGCCTCCTCGGTGAGGGCCACCTTGTCCCAACTCGCGAAGCGAGCCCGGATGGCGGCGGGATCCTCCTCGCCGGGCGGCGCCGCGCCGCCCGCGGGCTGGGCCGCGACCTGCATGTGCCCGTCCTTGAAAAAGCCGGTCCACTCGCGCAGCAGCGCTTCGCAGTCCGCCCCCTCGGCGGTGATCCGTGCCTGCTCCCGCAGGCGCTGAACGAGGCCGTCGTACCCGGCCCGCGTCTCCGGGGTGACCTTGTCGTGAAAGCCGGCATAGTTGCGCTCGAGCTGGCCGCTCAGAAAGTCCAAGGCCGTGAGACAACCGCACTCCCTGGCAGGCTCCGGCGTCGCCGTAGCCAGTCCCAGGATGATTCCTACCAAAGCTGTTGCGAGCATCGTATCCTCCTCCACCTCTTTCTATAGGCAGAAACGGCCGAAGGACCGCCATCCCCTCCCCGCCCGGCCGGGGCCGTCTCCTTCCTACCTATATACAATGCCGCCATGGCCACCGAGACGAAGATCGCACCCGAGCCTGCCGCCACCGTCGAGGCGGACGAGCGGCAGACCTCCTCCGAGATCACCGTTCGCCGCTTCTACCGGACGTCCGACCTGGCGGGCATCCCCTACGAGAAGAAGGTAGGCGACCCCGGCCAGTATCCCTATACGCGGGGCCTGTACCCGGACATGTACCGCAAGCGCCACTGGACCATGCGCCAGTACGCCGGGTACTCCTCGGCCGCCGAGTCGAACCAGCGGTACCGGTACCTCCTTGCCCAAGGGACGACCGGCCTCTCCGTGGCGTTCGACCTGCCGACCCAGATCGGCTACGACTCGGATGATTCCATGGCCCGGGGCGAGGTCGGGCGCGTGGGGGTGGCGATCGACTCCATCGAGGACATGCGGCTCCTCTTCGACGGCATCCCCCTCGACCAGGTGACGACGTCGATGACGATCAATGCCACCGCCCCCATCCTCCTCTCCCTCTACCTCGCGGTGGCCGAGGAACAGGGGGTCGCCTGGGACAAGGTGGGCGGCACGGTGCAGAACGACATCCTCAAGGAGTACGCCGCCCGGGGAACCTACATTTATCCCCCCAAGGCGTCCTTGAAGCTGACGACGGACATCATCGCCTTCTGCGCCGACCGGGTGCCGAAGTGGAACACGATCTCGATCTCCGGCTACCACATGCGGGAGGCAGGGTGCACGGCCGTGCAGGAGGTGGCCTTCACCCTGGCGAACGGCCTCACCTACGTCCAGGCGGCCCTGGACCGGGGTCTCGCGATCGACGACTTCGCCCCGCGCCTCTCCTTCTTTTTCAATGCCCACAACAACTTTCTGGAGGAGGTGGCGAAGTTCCGGGCAGCCCGCCGGCTCTGGGCAGAGCTCCTGAAGGAGCGGTACGACCCGAAGGACCCCCGGTCGCTGTGGCTGCGTTTCCACACCCAGACGGCGGGCTCGACGCTCACGGCCCAGCAGCCGATGAACAATGTGGTGCGGGTCGCGATCCAGGCCCTGGCGGCGGTCTGCGGCGGCACGCAGTCGCTCCACACGAACTCGCTGGACGAGGCCCTGGGTCTTCCCACGGAGGAGGCGGCCCGCCTCGCCCTGCGCACGCAGCAGGTGATCGCCTACGAGAGCGGCGTGGCCGACGTGGCCGACCCCCTCGGCGGCTCCTACGTCATCGAGGCCTGGACGGACGAGATCGTCCAACGGGCGCGGGACTACATCCGCCGGATCGAGGAGATGGGCGGCGCCCTCGCCGGGATCGAGCAGGGCTTCCAGCAGCGGGAGATCGCCGGAGCCGCCTACAAGTCTCAGATGGCGATCGAGGAGAAGCGGGAGATGGTGGTGGGGGTCAACGTCTTCCACGCGGAGAGGGAGCTGCCCACGGAGATCCTGAAGATCGACCCGGCCGCCGAGCGGGAACAGGTCGAGCGCGTCCGGGCCCTGCGCGACCGGCGGGACACGGGCCGTGCCACCGCCGCCCTCCAGGCCCTCCAGGCCGCCGCCCGGGAGGACCGCAACCTCATGCCGCCCATCCTGGACTGCGTCCGCGCCGAGGTGACCCTCGGGGAGATCTCGAACGCGTTGCGGGAGGTCTACGGGGAGTATCGGGAGGCGGGGCTGGAGTAAATCAAGGACCTAAAGGACCTAAAGGACATCGAGGACAAGGGAGCTTCCGCTTCTGTCCTTTAGGTCCTTGGTGTCCTTGCTTTCCTGCCTCTGAGGCCCGTCCCGGTCCGCAGACCCCTCCACACATGCTTTAATCAGAGCCCCCGGAAGGCGCGCCTTTTGCGCTTCCGTGACCTATGCGGAGCCGGACCATCCATCTTCCCGAGGGGCCCTGCCCCCTGGAGCTGCTGCTCGCGGCCTCGGCGGAGGCCGGGCGGGAGCCCGACTTCGTGCTGGCCTTTCTGCCGCCCGACGAGCACCTGCGCGACACGCTGGGGACCATGGCCGCGGCCTGGCCGGATGCCCTGCGCTTCGGCTGCGAGGCGGTGACCCAGTTCGTCGATTCCGCCATGACGAACCGGGGGAGCCTTCAGCTCTTCTGGTTCGACGTGCCCCACCACCATGCTGCGGTGGAGGTGATCACGGGCACGCACGGTGAGCCGCCTTCGTCCAGACGAGTGGAGGCGGTGGCCCGCCGGGTGGCGGCGGCGGACGGCGCCCTGCTCATCGTGGATGGCCTGCGCTTCCCCGCCGAGGGGTTCCTCGCGGAGCTGCGGCGGGTCCTCCTGGGCACCACCACCCTGGTCGCCGGAGGCCTCGCCTCGCAGCGGGAGCCGGTGAAGCGGGCCGGCGCCCGGGTCTTCGTCTCCGACCGGGTGCTCCCCGCCGCGGCCCTGGTGGTGACGCTCCACGGGGTCGGCATGCGGGTCGAGGTGGTGCGGGGCTGGACGCCCGCCTCCCCGATCTACAACGTCACCCGGGCCGAGGGGACGGTGGCCTACGAGATCGACGGCGAGCCCGCCGCGGACTGGTATCGCCGCTTCTTCACCGTCAACGGGCACATCGCTCCCATGCCCGAGACCGCCAATCGTTTCCCTCTCATTGTGGAAGGCCCGCGGCCGGAGCGGCAGGGGCTGTACCGCAGCATGCGGTTCTTCGACGATCCGCCCGGCGCGGTGACCTTCTGGGGGACGGTGGAGACGGGGGATCTCGTACGGCTGGGAATGGGCAATGACGTCTCCCTGGTGGAGACGGCGTCGAATCTGCCCGCCGGGGGGCCGCCCCAGGCCGCTATCCTTTATTCTTGCGTGGGGCGCGAGGCGGTGCTCGGCGGCAGGGCCGGGGCCGAGGTGGCCAGGATTCACGAGGCCTTGGGCGGGGTGGCCCTCTCGGGCTTCTTCACCTTCGGCGAGATCGGTCCAACCCTCCGCGGCAGTTTCGCCTACTACAACCAGACCGCCATCCTGGTGCTCCTTCACGAGGCCGGCTCATGAACGGACCCCTCGAGCTCGACAACGCCATCCTGCGCAACCTCCTGACCCAGACGACCCGGGCCTACGAGCGGCAGGTGTCCGAGCTGTATGCCGAGAAGGAGCTGGCCCAGGTGACCCTCGCCTCGATCGGCGACGGCGTCCTCGCGACGGACGGCGAGGGGAGGGTCAAGTACCTCAATCCGGTGGCCGAGAAGCTGACCGGATGGTTCAGGCACGAGGCGCTGGGCCGGCCTCTCCCCGAGATCTTTCACCTGGTCGAGACGCCGGACGGCCAGGAGATCGGTGCCCTGGTGCGCCGCTGCCTGGACAGCGCGCAGGGCTTCCGCCTGATCGACCGGGTCACCCTGGAACGCCGGGACGGCCAGCGGTACGCCGTCGAGAGCACCGGCTCGGCCATCCGCGACCACGACGGGGGGATCATCGGTGCCGTCCTCGTGTTCCAGGACGTCTCCGACAAGCGTCTGATGGCCCTCCAGCTCGCCCACCAGGCCACCCACGACGAGCTCACCGGCCTGTTCAACCGCCAGGCCTTCGACAGCCACCTGCACCGGGCCCTGGAGGAGGCGCAGGAGAGCGCGGTCACCCACGCTCTCTGCTACATGGACCTGGACCAGTTCAAGGTGGTCAACGACACCTGCGGACACCTGGCGGGCGACGAGCTGCTGCGCAGGGTCAGCTCCCTGCTCCAGGACAACATGCGCGACTCCGATCTCGTGGCGCGCCTGGGCGGGGACGAGTTCGGGATCCTCCTGCCGCTCTGCACCCTCGATGCGGCCGAGAAGGTCATCTCGCGGTTCCACCAGGCCCTCCAGCGGTTCCGCTTCACTTGGCGGGACAAGGCCTTCACCGTCGGCGCGAGCATCGGCCTCGTGCCCATCTCCCGGGAGTTCCGGACGGTGGCCCAGCTCCTCTCGGCCGCCGACCACGCGTGCTACGTGGCCAAGGAGAAGGGGCGCAACCGCATCCAGCTCTACTCCGAGGACGACGCCACTTTCATCCGCCGGCACGGCGAGATGAACTGGGTGGTGCGCATCCAGGAGACTCTGGAGCGGGACCGCTTCCGGCTCTTCGCCCAGCAGATCCTGCCGCTGTCTCCCCGGGCGTTCAAGGGCCTCTATTTCGAGGTGCTGGTGCGGATGGCGGAGGACGATGGCCGGATCCACCTGCCGAGCGACTTCATCCGGGCCGCCGAGCGCTACGGGCTCATGCGCCGCATCGACCGCTGGGTGATCCGCAACTGCCTCCGCACGCTCGCCACCCAGCCGCACCCCTTCCTCGACCTCCTCCAGACCTGCTCGATCAACCTCTCGGCGGTGTCCGTGGGCGACGAGCGGTTCTACGAGTTCCTCGACGGCGAGCTCGCCTTCTCCGGAGTGCCGCCGGAGAAGATCTGCTTCGAGATCACCGAGACCGCGGCCATCGAGAACCTCTCCCAGGCGGCCAAGCTCCTCCACCGGCTGGTGGGCCGGGGGATCCGCTTCGCCCTGGACGACTTCGGCACCGGCATGTCGTCCTACAGCTACCTCAAGGACCTGCCCGTCAGCTTCCTGAAGATCGACGGCAAGTTCATCAAGGACGTGGTCACCGACCCCCTCGACCGGGCCATGGTGCAGTCGATCAACCAGGTGGGGCACGTGATGGGCATCCAGACCGTGGCCGAGGGGGTGACGAGCGGCGCCGTGGTCGAGCGCCTGCGGGAGCTCGGCGTCGACTATGCCCAGGGCAACTGGGTCAGCCCGCCCCGGCCGCTGGGCAAGCATCCGGAGGAGGAGACGGGTCTCTGAGCCGGGGCCGGGTGACAGGGCGGCTCCAACCCGGGTAGGATACACATCCTCAAAACGCGGAGGCGGCGAATGGCGAAAGGCGAAAGCTGGGGCTCGCGAGTCGGTCTGGTGCTGGCCATGGCGGGCAACGCCGTGGGGCTGGGAAACTTCCTGCGCTTCCCCGCCCAGGCGGCGCAGAACGGTGGGGGAGCGTTCCTCATCCCCTACCTCATCTCGTTCCTGCTGATGGGCATTCCCCTTCTCTGGGTGGAGTGGGCGATCGGCCGTCATGGCGGACAGTTCGGCCACCACTCGGCGCCGGGCATGTTCGACCGCCTGGGCAAGAAGCGGTGGCTCAAGTACCTGGGCGTCTTCGGCCTGTTCACCAACCTCGCGGTGGCGGCCTACTACTGTTACATCGAATCCTGGACGCTGGCCTACGTCTGGCACTCCCTGATCGGCACGTTCAAGGAGACCCCCGCGACCGAGTTCTTCCCGCGATACCTGGGTCAGCACGAGGACTCCTTCTTCGCCCTGCCGCCGGAGGCGTTCTTCTGGTTCATCCTCACCCTGGCGCTCAACACCTTCATCCTGTCCCGGGGCCTCGCCAAGGGCATCGAGATCGCGGCCAAAATCGGCATGCCGCTGCTGCTGATCTTCGGCGCCGTGCTGGCGATCCGCGGCCTCGGTCTGGAGCCGGGGGCGGACCCGGGAGTCACCCAGAGCCCGCTCGAGGGTCTCAACTTCGTCTGGAACCCCGACCTGTCCGGGCTGCGGAACCCGAACACGTGGCTTGCGGCCGCCGGGCAGATCTTCTTTACCCTCTCCGTGGGGATGGGCTCCATCCACTGCTACGCCTCGTACGTCAGGAGCAAGCAGGACATCGCCCTGAACGCCGCCTCGGCGGGCTGGATGAACGAGTTCGTCGAGGTGGTCCTCGGCGGCTCGCTCCTGATCCCCATCGCCACCGCCTACCTGGGTCTCGCGGCGGTGCAGGAGGCCACGGCCGGCGGCAGCGGGTTCGGCCTGGGCTTCCTCACCCTGCCCATGCTGTTCAACAACTGGGGCTGGTTCGCGCCCATCGCCGGAGCCATGTGGTTCGGCCTGCTGTTCTTTGCCGGCATCACCTCCTCGCTCGCCATGGGGCAGCCGGTCATGGCCTTCCTGGAGGACGAGTACCGGGTGCCGCGGAACCGCTCGGCGATCCTGTTCGGCGCGGCCACCTTCATCCTGGGCTTCTGGTGCGTCTGGCTCTACCCGGGCGGCTCCTTCGACGAGTTCGACTTCTGGACCGGCACCTTCTCGCTGGTCGTCCTGGCCTTGGCCGAATCTTTCGTCTTCGCCTATATCTTCGGGATGGACCGGGGATGGGAGGAGATCACCCGGGGCGCCGACATCAAGGTGCCGGAGATCTTCCGGTTCGTCATCAAGTACATCACGCCCGGCTTTATCCTGGTGGTCTTCGTCGGCGCGCTGCTCAACCCGGTGGGCGGCGACTGGCCCGGAGCCTTCTCCTCTCTCGTTTCCGGACAGGGATGGCCGTTCGATCCGGGCAGCGTCATCGGCAGGGTCCTCCACACCGGAGGCGAGTACGAGTGGTTCGACGAAACGGGCCGCGGCACGCGGGTGCTGGTCCAGGACCTGACCCGCATCCTGCTGCTCGTCGTCTTCCTGCTCTGTACGTTCCTGGTCTGGAAGGCCTGGCAGAACAAGAAAAGGAGCCAAGCATGACGACCGCCGCGTGGACGATGCTGCTCGTCACCTGGGCCGTGGTCTTCTTCTTCACGGGCAAGTTCTTCTGGAAGGTCCTGACGACCCCGCCGCGGGACGACGCCGAATAGGCCCGCCTCCGCTCCTTCCGGCCGGCCCCCGTCCGGGGCCGGCCGTTTCCATTCATGTGACGCCCGGGTGACAAGTCCCGGCCTCCCCTGTAGCATTCAGCATCTACTCTGGAGACAACATGGCGGAAAGCATCGCAGCGAAGCCGAGCCCTCCTGCGGAGACGACGGGGTTCGTCCGCGAGCTGGGGCTCCTCGATTCGACCATGATCGTGGCCGGGTCCATGATCGGGTCGGGCATCTTCATCGTTCCGGCGGACATCGCCAGGCAGGTGGGCTCGGCCGGGTGGCTGCTCATGGTCTGGGTGGTCACGGGGCTGCTCACCATCGC
>DASQEB010000507.1:0-4751 GCA_035633875.1 Thermoanaerobaculia bacterium | reverse complement strand
CACCGCCAGGACATCCGCCTCCTGGAGGAGGGGATCGCCGCCCATCGCGAGCGGCGCGAGGCCGTTCGCAACGAAGTCGAGGAGCTCCGGATCAGCCAGGCGAGCCTCAAGCAGGACGCCGAGCATCTGGCCTTCACCTTCCGCGAGGAGTTCAGCCGCGAGGATCTCCAGGCCGAGCTGCCCGAGCATCCCGGCGAGCCCCGCGCGGACCTGGCCGAGCTCGAGGCCGAGTTGGCCCGCACCAAGGCGGCCCTGGAGCGCCTCGGGCCGGTCAACATTCTGGCCGTCCAGGAGCACGATGAGCAGGAGCAGCGCTACGAGTTCCTCACCACCCAGCGCGCCGACGTGGCCACCTCGGTCGACAGTCTCAAGAAGACCATCAAGGAGATCAACGAGGCCTCCGGCGAGCGGTTCAACACGACCTTCCACGAGGTCAACAAGAACTTCGGCGAGATCTTCGCCCACCTCTTCCGGGGTGGCGAGGCCGAGATGCGGCTGCTGGACGAGGAGGACATCCTGGAGAGCGGCATCGAGATCCTCGCCCGCCCCCCGGGCAAGCGCCTCCAGAACCTCATGCTCATGTCGGGCGGCGAAAAGGCGCTGACCGCCATCGCCCTCCTCTTCGCCTTGTTCCGGACCAAGCCCTCGCCGTTCTGCGTCCTGGACGAGGTGGACGCCCCGCTCGACGACGTGAACACCACCCGCTTCGCCGACCTGCTCCGGGAGATGTCCGCCGAGACACAGTTCATCGTCATCACCCACAACAAGATCACCATGGAGGTCGCCTCCACCCTCTACGGCGTCACCATGGAGGAAAAGGGCGTCTCCAAGCTGGTCTCGGTCGAGATGGAGGAGGTCCAGCCCGAGCCCCAGTTGGCGACGGCGTAGACCCCGCCCGGCCGGGCGGGGAGCGGCTCGCCGTGCGACAATCCCCCCATGAGCAAGAAACTCGGCATCCTGGGGGGCATGGGCCCCCTCGCCTCCGCGGCGTTCCTCGGCACGATCTATCGGCTGAACATCGTCGAGCCCGAGCAGGAGGCTCCCGTCTGCCTCCTCACTTCCGACCCCACCTTCCCCGACCGCACCACGGCGATCCTGGAGGGGAAGACCGAGCCTCTCGTCGAGCGGCTCACCCGGGCCCTCCAAAACCTCGTCGACCTCGGGGCGGACCGGATCATCATCGCCTGCGTGACGGTCCACCACATCCTCTCCCAGGTGCCCGAGCCGCTCCGCAAGAAGGTGGTCTCCCTACTCGACCTCTTCGCGGACGAGATCCTCGCCGCCCCTCGCCCGAGACTCCTCCTCGCCACCACCGGGACCCGGATGGCCCGGATCTTCGAATCCCATGAGCGCTGGCCCGAGATCGCGCCTTGGGTGATCTTTCCCGGGGAAAGCGACCAGCGCGAGCTCCACGACCGGCTCTACCACCTGAAGAAGGGCGAGCCCGGAGATTCTTGCCTCGCCTGGCTGGACACCCTGCCGGCGAAGTACGGTGCCCAAGGCTTCCTCTTCGGCTGCACCGAGCTCCACCTCCTCCAGCCCCTCCTCGGCGACCGCGCCGGGGACGGCGCCATCGTCGATCCCCTCCTCACCGCCGCCCGGGACATGGACAAGCTCCTGGCATAGAGAGCCCCTGCTTGGGCGCCCTTCTTGCACTTCCCGGGTCTCGAAGGGATCGCGCCCCGAAAGGAGGGCTCGCCATGCGACTTCACTGCCTGCTCCTGGCCTCCGTTCTCACCTTCGGTGCCTGCACGTTCGAGGATGCGACCGACGAGCCCGCCGAGACGGCCGCTCCCACCGGCAGACCCGAAAGCGAAGGCATCTCCGTCCCCGCCCGGGACTATGCCGCCTACAACGCCACATCCCTGGAGAGCCAGCGGCTCGATCCCTCCTGGCGGGGCTACGCGGAACGGGACCGGGCCCGTCGCCTCCGTGGTCCGGGAGGCGCCGGCGCTCCCGCGGGTGCGACGAGCGACCTCGTCCTGCCGGAGCCCCAGCCACCCCTGACCAGCGACCTGGGCGTGGACACGACCGAGCCGACCGCTCCTCCCCCCGGGGCCGAGGGCGGCTCCCAGGATCGGACTCCGTCCGGCTCCGCAGGCGGGGAGAGCTTCGAAGCCATCTCACCTGCTGCTCTCCAGGGTCCTCCGACCCTTCCGGTCCCTCAGGAGGGAGGCGGCCCCTCGGCGCTCCGCGTCCAGATCCTCCTGGACCGGGCCCGCTTCTCGCCGGGCATCCTCGACGGGCAATGGGGCAAGAACACCGAGAAAGCGGTCTACTGGTTCCAGCACGCCAGAGGTCTCGAGGCCACCGGCGAGGTCGATCGCGCCACTTGGTCGGCGCTCCGCAGCGCTCCCGGCCAGGAGCGTCCCTTCCTGAAGCAGACCCGGGTGACGCCCGAGGACCTGAAAGGCCCCTTCGTCCCAATCCCCGAGGACGTCTACGCCCAGGCCAAGCTCGACTGCCTCTGCTACGCCTCGCCCCTGGAGCAGATCGCCGAGCGCTCCCACTCCACCACCGACCTGCTCCGGCAGCTCAACCCGGGCGTGGATCTGGAGAATCTGACGGCGGGGACGACCCTCTGGGTGCCGGACGTCCCGGCCGTCATCCCTCCCGACCTCTCCCTCCTCACCCGCGGCTCCGGCTCCGCCGGCACGGACGGCCAGACTCCCGAGGCCTCTCGGCCCGCCGGAGGGCAGACCCGGCCCGGTCAGGCAGGCCAGGCAGGTCGAGCCGTCCCCCGCGTGGCCGGCCAAGTCGAGCGGCTCGTGATCTCCAAGAGAGGCTTCTACCTCCACGCTCTGGACGGGCAGGGGAACATCCTCTTTCACTTCCCCTCCACCTTGGGCTCCGACTACGATCCCTCGCCGGGGGGCGAGCACAAGCTGACGCTCATCAAACGCTTCCCCGACTTTCACTACCAGCCGGAGCTCTTCCACGAGGTGCCGGACACCGAGGAGGACGCCTTCCTCCCGCCCGGCCCGAACTCGCCGGTCGGCCTCGTCTGGATGCAGCTCTCCAAGCCCAACTACGGCATTCACGGCACGGCCGTGCCCGACACGATCGGCTACACCTCCTCCCACGGTTGCATCCGCCTGACGAATTGGGATGCCCTTTTCCTGGCCGATCACGTCCGGCCGGGTGTTCAGGTGGAATTCGTGGATTGAAGGAGGACCTTGTCAAAACGGCATATTCGGCGCTAAAGTTAGGGGCGGTCTCTGGGAACTATCCCCCACCTTTCCTTGGAGGAGATTATGCGTTCAAAGCGTTTGCGTCTGCTGGTCGCCATCCTCCTGCTGGCTCCCCTGGCCGTCCCGGCCCTGGCGGAGGTCCAGCCCCTGGGCAGTGAATTCCGCGTCAACCGAACCAACGATTTCCAACAGAAGAACCCTGTGGCCGCCTTTGCGGGCTCCGGAGCCGCCCTGGTCGTCTGGGAGAACGATCGGAGCGGGATCCGGGGAGCGTTCCACCGCCTGGACGGCACCGCCGTCGGCGCCCAGATCACCCTGGTGGCGAACGAGGGCCTCTCCGGCACGGCCGAGGGCATGGTGCGAGACCATAGGGATCCTGTCGTGGCCTTCCTCCCGAGCGGGCATTTCCTCCTCGCCTGGACCGAGGTGCGGTCCTCCGTGCGGGTGGAGCCGTTCTTCGAGGACCGCGATGTCCTGGACCAGGACATTCTCGTCCAGCGCTTCGACGCCGCCGGTGCTCCGGCCGGTCCGCGCCATCGCGTCAACGCCACCACGACCGGCTTCCAGTCCTTGCCGAAGCTGGCCGTCCTGCCGAACGGCAACGCCCTCGTCGTGTGGCAGGGCGCGGGCCTCTCGGCGCGCCTGGTCAACGGGTCGGGCCAGCCGGTCGGAGCCGAGGTCAAGGTGACCACCGATGAGACCGCGGGGCATCAGGCCGTGGCGGCTGGCCGCAACGGCTTTCTGGTGGCCTGGGATGCGGCCGGGGCCGGCACGTCGGACGTCCTCGCCCGGTTGTTCGCGGCGTCGGGCCAGCCCGACGGCCCCGCATTCCGGGTCAACGCGGCGGCCGCGGGCCAGCAGCGGTGGCCGGCTGTGGCCCCCGGCAAGAACGGAGACTTCCTGGTGGCCTGGCAGAGCTTTGTGGCGGACCGCGCCGCCGTCCGCATCCACGGCCAGTTTGTGAGCCGCGACGGCGGCTTCCTGGGCTCCTCCTTCTTTATCAGCGCGAACGAGGGACCGGCCAAGCTCGCTCCCGCCCTGGCGCCCGCCAAGGGTGGCGGCTTCATGGCGGCCTGGCTCGACTGGGCAGGTCTCGCCTGGGGCATCAAGGTGGTGGAGCTCGACTCCCTGGGCGCCCGCGTGGGAGACGAGGTCTGGGCCTCCAGCTCTCGGGTGCAGAAGAACTACCGCACCTCGATCGCCAGCGACGGCAAGGGCGGGTTCCTGGTGCCGTGGGAGACCGTGGCCAACCGCCATCAGGTGATCTCCGCCCGCGGGCTCGCCCAGTAGTGACGCTCCGCTGGACCGATCGCCGCTTCACCTTCGACCTCCCGGAGGCGCTCTTTCCTGTTGTCGTCGAGCGCCTCCGGGGCACCCCGGCCCGGATCGAGGATAAGGTCCGGGCCCTCCCTCCTCACCTCCTCACCCGCCGCGACGGCGACGCCTGGTCCATCCAGGAGCACATCGGCCACCTCCTCGACCTCGACGAGCTCCACACCGGCCGGCTGGACGACTTCCTCGCCGGCGCCGCCGTCCTGCGCGCCGCGGACATGACCAACC
>DASQEB010000506.1:0-2730 GCA_035633875.1 Thermoanaerobaculia bacterium | reverse complement strand
CGTGGAGCAACTCGATCGCAGCCCCGACCGCCTGGGGCAGCTCCTCCCCCGCTCCGAGGCGGGCGGCGATGGCGCTGGAGAGGGTGCATCCCGTGCCGTGGGTCGCCGGAGTGTCGAGCCGCGGGTGGGTGAAGCGGTGGACCCGGCCCCCTTCGAGGAGGAGGTCCACGACCTCACGTCCCTCCGCGTGTCCGCCCTTGGCGAGGACGGCGGGGCCGCGGGCCGCGAGCGCCTCCGCCGCCCGGAGCCGCTCTTCGTCCGTGCCGGCCGGCAGGCCGGTCATCCGCGCGAGCTCGGGGAGGTTCGGGGTCACCACGGCGCAGAGGGGGACCAGCTCCTCGATCAGGGCCTCGACCGCGTCGTCGCGCAGGAGAGGGTCGCCGCTCTTGGCCACCATCACGGGATCGAGGACCACGGGCACCGCCGTCCCTCCGAGGTGGATCCGGAGACGGTCCGCTACCGCCCGGATGATCGGCGCGCTCGCCAGCATGCCGATTTTGACGGCGTCCGCGCCGATGTCCTCCAGCACGGCGTCGATCTGGGCCGCCACCATCTCCGGCGGCACCTCGTGGACGGCGCGCACTTCGCGGGTGTTCTGGGCGGTGAGCGCCGTGATCACGCTCATGCCGTAGGCGCCGTGAGCAGCGAAGGTCTTGAGGTCGGCCTGGATGCCGGCCCCTCCCCCGGAGTCGGAGCCGGCGATGGTGAGGAGGCGCGGAGGCCTCATGCCGTCCGGGGCTCGAGCCGGCGGCGGCGCATCCAGCCGAGGCCGAGCATCAGCAGGAAGATGGCGATGCTGATCACCTGCGCCATGGTGAAGCTGCCGAAGAAGCGGTCGTCCTTGACCCGAAAGATCTCGACGATGAACCGCTCCACGGCCAGCAACGCCAGGACGGTGAGCGCCACCGTTCCGGCCGGCAGCCGCTTCTTGAACAGCCAGACGCCCACGCCCCAGATGGCGAGCGCCATGGCCGTCTCGTAGAGCTGCGTGGGATGCACCCGGAGCAGGGTGCCGTCCGAGATCGAAGCGGGGATGTCCACCCCGAACGCCGCCCGCAGGTCGCCCGCCGTGGTGGGCGGGACGCCGACCGGGAACGCCACGCCCCAGGGAAGGTCGGTGGGGCGGCCATAGTCGTCCCCCACCAGAAAGCACCCGATGCGGCCGATGGCGTATCCCACGGCCAGGGCGGGCGCTGCCACGTCGGCCATGGGCCAGCCCGGGAGCCGGCGGCGGCGCATCACCCAGATCACGGCGAGAGCCCCGAGGATGAACCCGCCGTACCAGACCAGCCCCGAGCGGTCGAGGAGCACCCGCCAATCCCGGTTGAGGATGGCGTAGTAGACCTTGGCCCCCACGATCCCGCCGACGCCCGCGGCGAAGACGATCGCGGAGGCGTCCTCCTCGTCCCCGATGCCCAGCCGCTTCATCCCCCAGCGGAGCTGGAGGTAGCTGGCGATGAACGAGAAGACCAGCATGACCCCGAAGGGGCTGATCGAGAACGACCCGATGCGGAAGAGCTCTTGGATCATGACGTTGGAGGGCGCGGTCCCGCGCCGCGGCGCAATATACCACGGCGGGCGGGGGCGCCTTTCAGTGGGATAATCTCCCCATCGTCCCCACCCAAGGGGCGGAAGGGAGAGGCATGGCCACCCGGGGCAGACGGATGAAGGTCGGCAAGCGGTACCACAAGCCGGGGACGTCGCCAGGGACCCTGACGCCCCCCGAGACGCCCGGCGCCGGCCCGGTACGGATCACCGTCCTGGACTACGGCCCCGACCACGTGACCGAGAAGAAGATCGAGCGCATCGAGGATCTGACCAGGTTCTGCAACACTCCCAATGTCACCTGGATCAACATCGAGGGCCTCCACGACGTCAAGCTGATCGAGAGGCTCGGAGAGATCTTCGGCCTCCACCGCCTGGCCCTGGAGGACGTCCTCAACTTTGGTCAGAGGCCCAAGATCGAGGACTACGGCACCTATCACTTCCTCGTCATGAAGTCCCTGCTGATGCGCAACGGGGAGCTGGAGACGGAGCAGATCAGCTTCTTTCTCTCCGGCAATTTCGTCATCACCCTCCAGGAAGTGCCGGGCGATTCCTTCGAGGCCGTCCGCGAGCGCATCCGCCAGGGCAAGGGACAGATCCGCAGGATGGGGCCGGACTACCTCACCTATGCCTTGATCGACGCCCTGGTGGACGAGTTCTTCCCCATCCTGGAGAAGTATGGCGAACGCATCGAAGAGCTGGAATCCGAGATCATCGAGGACCCGACGCAGGAGACCGTCCGTCACATCCACGGGCTCAAGCGGGAGCTCCTCCTCCTCCGGCGCGCCGCCTGGCCCGAGCGGGAGGTCATCAATGCCATGCAGCGCCAGGAGTCGGACGTCATCCGCCCCGAGACCCAGGTCTTCCTCCGTGATTGCTACGACCACACCATCCAGGTCATCGACATGATCGAGACCTACCGCGACCTGGCTTCCAGCATGCTGGAGGTCTATCTCTCGAGCTCCAGCAACCGCCTCAACGAGGTGATGAAGGTGCTGACGATCATCTCCACCATCTTCATCCCCCTGAACTTCATCGCCGGGGTCTACGGCATGAACTTCCACCGCGAATCGAGCCCCTTCAACATGCCGGAGCTGGACTGGTACTTCGGCTACCCCGCCGTCCTGGCGGTGATGGCAGCCACCGCCGGGGGGCTGGTGGTCTTCTTCAAGAGGAAGGGCTGGT
>DASQEB010000505.1:0-11717 GCA_035633875.1 Thermoanaerobaculia bacterium | reverse complement strand
GGGCCTCAGCGTCCAGCCGGTCGGCCGCACCCCGCTCCCGCCGGCTGGCGGAGTGACCCCGGGACCTCGCCTCCTCCGCCGGCAGGTCGAAGAGGAGCGTCCGGTCCGGGATCCGCCCGCCGGTGGCGAAGCGGTCCACCTCGTCGATCAGCGGCAGCGGCACCCCTCGCCCGTATCCCTGGTAGGCGCGGGTCGAGTCGGTGAACCGGTCGCAGAGCACGTGCTTGCCAGCGGCGAGGGCCGGCTCGATCACCTCCAGCAGGTGCTGGCGCCGGCTGGCGAACACGAGCAGCAGCTCGACGATGCCGTCCATCGCCCCCCAGCGCGGGTCCAGGAAGACGGCGCGCAGGGTGTCGCCCAGCGGGGTTCCCCCAGGCTCGTGGGTAACCACGTGGGGGATCTTCCGTTCCTCGAGCCAGGCGGACGCCCGCCGCAGGTGGGTCGACTTGCCGCTGCCGTCGAGCCCTTCGAAGGTGATGAAGAGAGGCGGCATGAGCGGGAAAATTACCACGAGACCTCCCCGGGGGGAGCCAAACCCGGGCCGGATACGCTACTCTGTCGGGAAGGGACGGGGGCAACCCCGGGCGGGAACTTTGCATATCGATCCGGCGCAGTTTCGAGAGTGCGCACGATCAACCTTCACATAGCGGAGGAGAACCATGGCGGCACAGAAGAAGACCGGTGCGAAGAAGAGTGCAGCGAAGAAGTCGAGCGGGGGAGGGGGCGGCCGGGGCGGTGGGGCGTTCGCAGCCCCCATGCAGCCCGATGACGCGCTGGCGGCGGTCGTCGGCCGGGAGCCCATCCCCCGGACGGAAGTCACCAAGCGGGTCTGGGACTACATTCGGGAGAACAACCTCCAGGATCCCAACGACAAGCGGACGATCCGGGCCGACGCGAAGCTGAGGCCGGTCTTCGATGGCAAGGACGCGGTCAGCATGTTCGAGATGACCAAGCTGGTCAACGCCCACCTGAAGAAGAGCTGATGCAGCCTCCCCCACCGGGTTGTCCGGCGGTCTTCCCGGTGGGGGTCCTCCTCGTTTCCGGTGCAAGACCTCGGCCCGCCGGCTCTCGGACGGGGTAAACTGCGTCCGCCCCGCCGGGGCGATCAAGGAGCGGACGACAGGAGCACCCACCCATGCAGACCATCGGCACACCCCTCCTCTGGGGTCTCTTCCTGGCCTTCATCCTGGGGATGCTGGCGCTCGACCTCGGGGTCTTCCACCGGCGGGAGCATCGGGTGGGAACCCGGGAGGCGTTGATCTGGACCCTCGTCTGGATCGTCCTGTCGCTCGCCTTCAACCTCTGGGTCTATCTGGAATTCGGCCCGCAGCGCGGTCTGGAGTTCTTCACCGGCTACGTCATCGAGAAGGCGCTCTCGGTCGACAACATCTTTGTGTTCATCGTCATCTTCAACTACTTCGCGGTGCGGCCGGAGCACCAGCATCGCATCCTGTTCTGGGGAATCCTGGGCGCTCTGGCGCTGCGCGGGATCTTTATCGCCGCCGGAGCCGCTCTCCTGGCCCGTTTCGACTGGATCATCCTGGTCTTCGGCGCATTCCTGGTCTCTACGGGATTCAAGATCCTGAGGGCCCACCAGACCGAGGTTCACCCGGAGAGGAACCCGGTTCTGCTGCTGTTCCGGCGTTTCGTCCCGATGACGTCCGACTACCGGGGCAAGCACTTCTTCGTCCACGAGGGGGGACGCCGGCTGGCGACGCCGCTGCTCCTGGTCCTGTTGGTCGTGGAGGCGACCGACGTCGTCTTCGCCGTGGATTCGATTCCCGCCATCTTCGGCATCACCCGCGACCCTTTCATCGTCTTCACCTCCAACATCTTCGCCATCCTGGGCCTGCGAGCCCTCTATTTCCTGCTGGCCGGGATGATGCACAGCTTCCGCTACCTGAGCACGGGGCTCGGGCTCGTGCTGGTCTTCATCGGGATCAAGATGCTGATCCACGACTGGGTGGAGGTTCCGATCGGGCTCTCCCTGGGGGTGGTGGCGTTCCTGCTGGGAGGTGCGGTCATCCTTTCGCTGCTGCGCCCGGCTCCGCCCGAGGCCGTGCCGAATCCGCTCGAGGAGGTCGCAGCTCCGGACTTCCAGCACTCCCCGGCGGCCCGGGAGTTGGAGGAGATCGAGAAGGAACGCTAGGTCGCCATTGCGCTGCGTTGAGCGCGACGGATAGGATCTGTCGTCACGATCCCTGAACGGAGCTGGTGCATGCTCAACGTCTTCATCCCGAGAGAGAGACGCCCGGGCGAGACCCGGGTTGCCGCCACCCCCGAGACCGTGCGGCGGATGATCAAGCAGGGTTTCGCCGTGACCGTCGAGCGGCGGGCGGGCGAGGCGTCCTTTTTCCCCGAGGCCGAATACGAGGCCGCGGGGGCCCGGCTGCTCGACGATCCAGCCGAAGGATGGGGGACGGCCGACGTGGTCCTCAAGGTCGCGCCGCCGGACGCCTATGAGGGTCTGCCGGGGCATGAGGCGGAGGCCCTGAAGCCCGGAGCGGTCCTGATCGGTTTCCTGGCGCCCTACCGCAACCCGGAGGCGGTGCGCCTCCTGGCGGAGGCGGGCGTCTCGTCCTTCGCTTTGGAGCTCCTGCCCCGGGTCACGCGCGCCCAACCCATGGACGCCCTCTCCTCCCAGGCCTCGATCGCCGGCTACAAGGCCGTGCTCCTCGCTGCCTGGCGGAGCCCGAAGTACCTGCCGCTCCTGATGACGGCGGCGGGCACGATCAAGCCTGCCCGGGTGGTGGTCATGGGGGCCGGCGTGGCGGGTCTCCAGGCCATCGCCACGGCCAGGCGGCTGGGAGCGGTGGTGGAGGTCTCGGACATCCGGCCGGCCGTCAAGGAGCAGGTCGAGTCCCTGGGGGGCCGGTTCATCGAGCTCCCCCTGGCGGAGAGCGGCGAGGGGGCCGGGGGGTACGCGCGGGAGATGGGGGAGGAGTTCCTGCGCCGGCAGCGGGAGATCGTGCAGCGGCATCTGACCGCGGCCGACGCGGTGATCACGACCGCGCTCGTCCCGGGCAGGCGGGCTCCGCTCCTCCTCACCACCGGGATGGTCGAGGCCATGCGGCCGGGCTCGCTCGTCGTGGACCTCGCCGTGGAACAGGGGGGGAACTGCGAGCTCTCTCAGCCCGATCGGGAGGTGGTCCACAACGGCGTGGTCATCCTCGGACCCTCGAACCTGGCCGCCGCGCAGCCGCATGACGCGAGCCTCCTGTATGCACGGAACGTCCTCTCCCTGCTCCAGCTCCTCGTGGACAAGGAAGGGAAGCTCGCCCTGGACCTCGCGGACGAGATCGTCGCCGGGACCCTCCTCACCCACGAGGGACAGGTCCGCCATGCACCGACAGCGGAGCTGCTCAAGGCGCAGGGGGTCCCCGCCTAGCCGCGTCCCGCTTCTTCAGCGTCCGAACACTCATGGATCAAAGCAGCTGAAATCTCTCATCACATCGGTGAAGTTACTTAGGTCAAGAGCTTTCGGCGAAGATGTCGATGGACAACGACAACCGCTCCGCTCACGCGCTCGCGCTGGCCGAGACCTGCTTTCGCCACTCTGTCAAGAGGGGGGGCGACGGAACGGAGGAGTTGCTCGCCCGTGTGGAGCGGGCGCGGGCGAACCTCCTGCGCGAACGCTCGGAGGCTCCCGCCCTCGAGGCGGAGCTGCGGGCAGAGCCGCACGCCCGCCAGCGGGAGCTGGTGGTCTCGGATCCTCGCTTCCAGACCTGGGGGATCTGCGAGCTGCTGCTCGATCGGGGGTTGTCCCTCCAGATGGCGGACCCGGTCGAATCCGGGCACCTCGCGGACCTGGCGCTCGCCGCGGCGGACCGCCTCGACCGCGGACGGCACGCCGCTCCGGTGGTGGAGGACCTCAAGGCCCGGGGCTGGGCCTGCTTCGGCGGGGCGCGGCTCATGGCGGGGGACCTCGCCGGAGCCGAAAGCGCGCTCCGGAGGTCCGCCGCCTGCCTGGCTCTGGGTACGGGTGACCTTCTGGTGGAGGCGCACCTGCTGGAGTTCGAGGCCGCGGTGCGGGAGCGCCAGGGCCGCCTGGGCGAGGCGGCCTCCCTCTTCAAGCAGGCGGCTTTCCGGTACAGCGAGATCGGCGACGCGCAGCACCTCGCCCGGGTTCAGCTCCTTCGCGACGAGATCCTGGAACGGGCCAGCGGCGGCCGCGGCTCGTCCCGTCCTCTTCCTGGCCGCGTTCCCTGAGGGAGATCTCATGAAAGAATGGCTCTGGATTGCCTGGAGCGCGTCCGTCCGCCGGCGCGCGACGCGGGTCTCCCTCATTGTGGGATCGGTCCTGATCGCGATCAATCACGGCGACGCCCTCCTCCTCCGCGGCGACATTGACAGGGTGCGCCTGTTCCGCATGGCGCTGACCGTCGCCGTACCGTACCTGGTCTCGACGCTGTCGAGCGTCGGCGCGATCCGCGAGCTGCGGCGCCCGCGCGCTCTGTCCGAGACCGACGCCGACGAAGAGCATCGCTGGAGATCTGCATGAAGAGAACGTTCGTCCTCCTCCTCGCCCTTCTCCTTTCGGTCCCCTCTCGCGCAGCCCATTCGCCCGCCCCGATCGGCACCGGCGGCGCCGTGTCCTCCGGAGATCCGCTGGCGACGGAGGCCGGCCTCGAGATCCTCCGGGCCGGCGGCAACGCGGTGGACGCCGCCGTGGGCACCGCACTGGCCCTCGCGGTCGTCTACCCGGAGGCGGGGAACCTCGGAGGCGGAGGGTTCGCCGTGGTGAAGAGGGGGGGCGAGGTGACGACCCTGGACTTCCGCGAGACCGCTCCGGCCGCGGCCCACCGGACCATGTACCTGGACCCCGAGGGCAAGCCCGTCGAGAACGCCTCCCTGGTCGGTCCGCTCTCCTCCGGGGTGCCGGGCTCGCCCGCGGGCCTCCACGAGCTGCACAGGAGGCACGGCCGGCTCCCCTGGCCGCAGGTGGTGGCCCCGGCCGTGCGCCTGGCCTCGGAGGGCTTCCGCGTCGACCGCCACCTCCACGAGCTCCTGGGGAAGAACGAGACGCGGAAGATCCTCAGCCGTTTTCCCGAAACCGTCCGGGTCTGGTATCCCGGGGGCGAGCCCCTCGCAATCGGCACCGTGCTGCGGCTGCCGGAGCTCGCGGCCACGCTCTCCGGCTATGCCGAGCGCGGGCCCGAGGCGATCACCACGGGACCGGTGGCCGCGGCGGTGGAGGCCACCTCCCGCCGCCACGGGGGGATCCTCACCGCGGCCGACCTCGCCGCCTACCGTCCCGTCTGGCGCGAGCCGGTCACCTTCCAGGCCTTCGGCTGGACCATCGCGTCCATGGACCTCCCCTCTTCGGGCGGCATCATCCTCGGCCAGACCCTGGGGATGCTGGAACGTCTGGGATGGAGGGAGCGGCCCCGCTTCGGAGCCGAGCGCTTCCACCTCCTCGCCGAGGCTTTCCGCCGCGCCTATGCCGACCGGTTCCTGCTGGGCGATCCCTCCACGAGCCGGGCCCGTGCCGCCGACCTCCTCGCCTCCGGCTGGCTCGGCCGAAGGGTCCGGGACATCCACCGCCACCGGGCCACGCCCTCGGCGAAGCTCCGGCCCTGGCCGGGCCACGGGCCCGCCGGGAGCGGTGAGACGACCCATCTCTCGACCGTGGACCGGGACGGCACCCTCGTGGCCCTCACCACCACCCTGAACGGCCTCTTCGGCTCCGGGCTGTACGTCCCCGAGGCGGGGTTCTTCCTGAACAACGAGATGGACGACTTCGCCACCGCTCCCGGCCGGCCGAACCTGTTCGGCCTGGTCCAGGGAGAGGCCAACGCCGTCGCTCCGGGCAAGCGGATGCTCTCCTCCATGACCCCGACGATCGCCTGGAAGGGTGCCGAAGCCATCGCCCTCGGCGGGCGCGGCGGCTCGCGGATCCCCACCAACACCGCGCAGGTGCTCCTGAACATGATCGTCGACGGCGACCCGCTCCAGACCGCGATAGACCGCCCTCGCGTGCACCACCAGTGGCTCCCCGATCGCCTGGATGCCGAGGCCGACACCTTCTCCCCGGAGACGCGGGCGGCGCTCGAGCGCCTGAGGCATCGGATCGAGGTCAACGACTCCACCGCCAAGATTCATGCCATCCGCCTCCGGGCCGACGGCCGGGTCGAGGCCGCTTCGGATCCCCGCAGCACGGGGATGGGAGGCATCGTGGAGCCAGAGCGGTAGCCGTATCGGTTTCCGCACACCCCTGTCCTCTTCTCTCGACGATCCATCCCCTGCCGAGCGGCTTCCACGGGCTCCGGCACCAGAATGAGCCCACGGCACGGGATTTGCCGTTCCGTCTGTGCGATGACCCGCCGCACGATCGTCCTCGCCCTGCTCTTCGTCTGCGGGAGACTGGCCGCTCAGCAGCCGCAGACGACGCCAGAGACGTTTTCCGAGGAGGTCTTCGTCCGCGAGCTGGAGCTGGTGGTCGACCCCTCGGACGCCCTGGAACGCAAGGCCCTGCGCCCCGGTGATTTCCAGGTGCTGGTGGACGGCGAGCCGCGGGAGGTCACGCGGGTCGAAACCGTCGCGGAATCGGCCGCACCATGGACTGTGGTGGTCTACGTGGATCAAATCCTCGCCGGCCCGCAGACGGTCTTCTCCTCGACGCTCGCCCTCGCCAAGCGGGCCGAGGCCCTTACCCGCATGGGGACTGTCGAGGTCGTGACCTCCGGGTCCGATCCCGGGACCGTCCTCTCCGCCAGCCGGGATGCGCGCCTGGTCCGGCAGGTCCTCGCCGGCATTGCCGAAGATGCCCGGGTGGCGCGCGACCGGGCGGCGAAAACGGCGGCCGGACGCCGCCCGGAGCCCCCGCCGGTCGGGCGTCAGCTCGACAAGCTGGTGACCCACCTCGCCGGCCGGAGCTCCTCCGGCCCCCGGCTCCTGTTCCTGGTCACGGACGGCGTCCGGATCCCGCCCGACCAGCGGAGGTTCCTCGACAGCCCCGCCCCATCGCCCGACGTCCCCGCCGCCGCCGTGGCCCGGTGCTCCCGTCTCCTCGCAGCCTACGGGTGGGTGGTCATCCCTCTGGCCTTCCGCGAGGAGGAGACGATCGGCCGACGGCACTCCATGGTGAGCGATGTCGACCGCATCCGGGAAACCACCTCCGGGAGCGGGGGGGCGCCGCCGGTGATCCTGGTGCCCCAGGGCGGCGACACGCCCCTGGCATGGGACGGGGTTCTGGAGCTGCTCGTCAATCCCCAGATCGAGGCTCTGCAGGCACTGGCCCGGCCCACCACGGGCACCGTCGTGGGCTACGAAAGTCAGCTCGATCTGATGCTCGACGAGCTCTCCCGCCGGCGGCGCCTCTGGATCGCGGCCCCCCCTTCCGTCGACGGACGGGTGCAGGCGGTGGAGGTGAAGGTCCCGAACCGGGTGGGGGAGGTCCGCGCGCAGGCGTGGGTCCGCTCGTCCACCCCCGAGGGCGTCGCCGAGGCCCGGCTCCGGAACCTGCTCGCGGGCGAGCCCGCGGGGGGGCCTCTGCCTCTCCGGCTTTCTACCCGGGAGGTGGCGCCATCGGTCCTGGAGGTCCGCTTCGAGGTGGCTCCCCGCCAGGCGGCCGGCCCGGCCCCTCCCGGTCCCGTCCGGATCTCTTATGCCTTTCTCGGAGCCGGGGCGACGCCGGAGATCCGCCACGAAGTCGTCGCCGCGGAGAACGTCGCCGCCCGGGGCTGGAGCCACACGGCGCGCGTGAGCCTTCCGCCGGGCACGCGGCGGGTGGCCGTGGTGGTGGAGGACCTCTCCCGGGAAGTCTGGCGGGGTACGTTCCTCCCGTCCGAGAGCTAGCCCGCGGCCCGCAGCGGCAGGCTCTGGCCGGCGTCCGCGTCCAGCACCTCGCGGACGGTCCGGCTCAACTTCTGGGACGAGAAGGGTTTGTTGAGGCAGATCGGCGGCTCGGACTCGCCGTCCGACAACAGCTCCTCGTTGTAGCCCGACATGTAGACCACCCTGGTCTGGGGCCGCTCGGCGAGCACGCGCGCCGCGAGCTCCGGTCCCTTCATCTGGGGCATGGTGACGTCGGTCAGCAGCAGGTCGATGGCGCCGCGGTGGAGCCGGGAAAGGACGAGGGCCTCCTCTCCGGAGGCCGCCTGGAGCACCCGATATCCCTTGCTGAGAAGGATCTGGTTGAGCACCCTCCGGACCTCCTCCTCGTCTTCGACGAGCAGGATGGTCTCGGAGCCCGTGTCCGCCAGGATTCCGGCCATCCCCCCCCGGGCGATGTCGGCCTCCCGGGTGACCGGCAGGTAGATCGAGAAGCGGGCCCCCTTCCCGGGCGCGCTGTCCACGAAGATCTGGCCGCCGCTCTGGCGGACGATGCCGTATGCCGTGGAGAGACCGAGGCCTGTCCCCTCGCTCTTGGTGCTGAAGAAGGGCTCGAAGACCCGCGCCTGGGTCTCGGCGTCCATGCCGATGCCGGTGTCGGCCACCGTGAGGAGGACGTAGGACCCCGCCGGCACGTCTGCGTGGGGAGCGGGAGAGCCGTCCGCCACCTCCAGCGGAAAGGTCTTCAAGGTGAGCTTCCCCCCCGAGGGCATGGCGTACCGGGAATTGACCGCCAGGTTCACAACGACCTGCTCGATCTGCCCGGGGTCGATCTTGACTGGCCGCAAGTGCGGGTGGAGCTCGGTGATCAGGGCCACGTCCTCGCCCAGGATCCGCTGCAGCATCTTCTCCAGGCCCGAGACGACGGTGTTCAGATTCATCACCTTCGTCTCCATGGGCTGCCGTCGGGCGAAGGCGAGGAGCTGCTTGGTCAGGGCTGCCGCCTTCTGCCCGGCCTCCTTGATGCCGGAGAGGTTGCGGCAGAGAACGGAATCTTCCCGGTAGCGCTCGAGCAGGAGATCGCTGTAGCCGAAGATCGCCAGGAGGCAGTTGTTGAAGTCGTGGGCCACTCCCGCCGAGAGACGGCCGATGGCCTCCATTTTCTGGGAGTGGATGAGCTGCTGCTGCAGCATCTTGTTCTCGGCCTCGCCGCGCTTGCGCTGGGCGATGTCGCGGATGGCGACCACAGTGACGTCCTCGCCCTGGAAGACGTACTTCTTGCCGGCGACCTCGATATCCACCGAGGTCCCGTCGCGCTTGAACCCGATGCTCTCCCGGGGCACGTCGTCCAGCACGGCCTCGCTCTCCGACACGAGCTCCGAAAGCCGGTGGCCGATGAGCTCGCCGGGCCGGTAGCCGAAGATGGCAAGCAGGGCGTGGTTGACCTCCAGGACCGTGCCGTTCCGCACGATGGCGATCCCCTCGAGGGTGGCCTCGAACAGGGTACGGAAGCGCTCCTCGCTGGCCCGGATCTCCTCCTCCGCGGCCTTGCGCTGCGCGATCTCCTGCTGCGCCCTCTCGTACAGGCGGATGTTCTCGACGACCGGGGCGATCTGGTTCGCCACGGTGGACAGCAGGTGGATGTCCGCCACCGGGAAATAGTCGTCCGGATCCCGCCGTCCGATGAGCCACACGCCGATCGTCCGGGCCTGGACGGCGAGAGGGATCACCAGCCGCACCCAGGCGTGGCGCTCCCCCTGCTGCTTCTCCGGGGAAAGATAGCGCCCGCTTCGGGCGAGCAACGCCTCGAGCTCGGCCCCCGTAGGCTCCGGCTCTTCCGGCGGCACGTGGTGCTCGGAGAGCACCTCGATCCGCGGTCCGTCGAAAAGGTAGAGGGCCGACTGGCGGATCAGCAATGTCGGGAGGATCTCTTCGGTGATGACCCCCTCGAGGGTTTCGCGGTCGAACGCCGTCGGCACCCGCTCGGAGACGATCCCGATGACCTCCTCCGGCTCGTGCCGGATCCCGAAGATGTGCCGGTCGACCAGAGACTGGAAGCGGGGCCGCAGGATTGGAGTGCTGCCGACGAAGACCAGGGAGGTGATCAGAACCGCTGCGAGAAACCGTTCGTCCAAGGCCGCCCAGTTTCGGCTGATCAAGAAGAGCGCCACCATGTATGTGGTGATGGAGAGGGCCGAGAAGCTGTAGAGGCCCAGGAGGCGGTTAGCGCGGAACTCGAGCGTCCCGAGGTGGTGCTTGTAAACGGCGTAGACATAGCTCATCGGCAGAAAGGGAGCCGAGATCCCCAGGATGCCCAGCATCCATGGATAGAAGTTCCGGAGATCCTCGACCGACGACCACCCGGTGTAGTAGATGAAAAGAGGAAACACCCCGTGGAACAGCAGGACCGGCCCCAGGCCCAGAATCACTCCGAACACCATGATCCGGACGGCGATCTTGACCGCGGGACCGGCCCGGAGAAGCAGACGCAGAAAGCGGAGGCCCAGAGAGAGCACGATCCCGGCCAGGGTGGACAGGATGTAGGAATACGGAATGCCCTCCAGCAGCATGAAGGCATCCAGAACCGTCAAGACGATCGCCAGAGCATAGAGGGGGGCGAGCGCTCCGAAGCGCTTCCAGCCGACCAGAAGGGGATTGGGGAGGATCACGTGCAGGTGCACGCTCAGCGGCAGGAAAATCCAGACGAACAGGTGGAACACGATCGCCGCGCCCGCCACCCGGATCGTCGAGGCCTGCCCGGAAGCGAACCAGACAGCCGTCACATAGCAGAAGAGCACCAGCACGTACCAACGCTCGTCCCGTGGTCTCAGGAAGATCACCGCGACCGTCCCCGTCAGCCAGAAGATCATGGGGAACACCGCCAACAGCGCCATGTTCCAGTCCGAGCTGGCTCTGCCGGTTCCGAACTGCTGTGCCTTCACATGCAGGACGACCTCCCGGCCCTGGCGGACGAGGCGAATGGGAGCGCTCCCGTCACCGGCGAACTCGCCGAGAAAACTGACCAGCCGGTCGTGCTTGGCTTCCTCGAACTCGATGGATCCGATCGAGAGGATCTGGTCCCCGGACTTGAGACAGGCTTCCTGCTCGCTGCAAGGGATCGCGGCGATGACCTTCCAGTTGGGGTCCAGGGTGAAGTCCGGCGCTTTCGAATTAACGCTGTATGGATAGTAGAGGCAGGCCAGCAGAACGAAAAGGGAGATCGAGACCCAGAAAAGGTCCGTCTTCCTCGGAGCGAAGAGGTGTCGGGCGTCCATGTCCATCGAGCCGGAGCGCCTCCGAATCCTTCCAGGGGGGCTCGGCGAAATCGGCTCCAAGTGGCGTGCAACAAATCTTCTGGCAGTGTACAACAGGTCTGGAAGTCTGCGGACTGCTCGATCGGGGATCCCGCAGGAGGAAAGGCAGCGCCTGCGGGCCCCGGCGCTCTGGGGCTCGCAGACGTTTTGACACAGCACCGGCAACTACCGCGAAAGCCGGTGCGCGGAACGATCAAACCGCTTCAGCAATGGCCTGGGGGCGTGAGCCGCCGTCCGGAGAAACCTCGGTCCAGACCATCCAGCCGGGGGGCCGGGCCGCGTCGCCGTCATCATCATCATCATCTGAGCTGGCCACCACCATTCTCTGCGGATCTTCCAGCAGAGTCAGCCTGCGTAGAGCCTCGAAAAGGATGCTTTGCTCTCCGCGTGATACCAGCCTCAGGCGGAAGTCGTGAATACGCATTTATTTCCCTCCCTTCGGTATGAGGTTTTCAGGTCCCCTTTTGACGCCTGTGCCAAAGAAGACGCTTTCGGGAGGTCGGGGGTGGAGCTCGCGCGGGGTCTCTGCTGGCGCGAAGGACGTAAGCCTGGTCGTTGTCCGAGAGGCGCTCGCCATCTCCCCAGGCTCGCAATATCGTCCAGTCCGCCTCCGGCACCCGGGGACTCGAC
>DASQEB010000504.1:0-3499 GCA_035633875.1 Thermoanaerobaculia bacterium | reverse complement strand
TCGGCCACTCCGCTCACGGCGCTGCGGCTGGCCGAGCTGGCCGCCGAGGCCGGAGTGCCGCCCGGCGTGCTCAACGTCGTGCCGGGGCCGGGCGGCGCGGCGGGATCGGCGCTCGCCCGGCATCCGGACGTGCGCAAGATCGCCTTCACCGGCTCGACCGAGGTCGGCAGCGAGGTGATGCGGATCGCGGCCGGCGACATCAAACGGGTCTCCCTGGAGCTGGGCGGCAAATCGGCCAACCTGATCTTTGCGGACGCGGATCTGGAGAAGGCCGGAGCCTCGATCTCCGGGGCCCTGGGCAACGCCGGGCAGGACTGCTGCGCCAGGAGCCGCGTGCTGGTCGAGCGGCCGGTCTATGAAGAGATCGTCGAGCGCTTCGTCGAGCGCGCGCGGACGATCCGCATCGGCGATCCCTTGGACGAGGCGACCGAGATGGGCTCGCTGATCTCCCCCGAGCACCGCGAGAAGGTGGACGGCTGGGTGCGCCGCGGCGTCGACGAAGGAGCGCGGCTCTGCACGGGCGGACGGGCCCTGAAAGGCGACATGTACGACCGCGGCAGCTTCTACGAGCCGGCGGTCTTCCGCGACGTCGATCCCGGCATGGCGATCGCCCAGGAGGAGATCTTCGGCCCGGTCGTGACGATCCTGCCCTTCGACAGCGAGGAGGAGGCGATCCGGCTCGCCAACGGCACGATCTACGGCCTTTCGGGCTCGCTCTGGACGCGCGACGTCGGCCGGGCGCTGCGGGTCGCCCGGGCCGTCGAAACGGGCGTGATCTCGGTGAACTCGAGCTGGAGCGTCCACCTGGAGATGCCGTTCGGCGGCGTCAAGCGGAGCGGCGTCGGGCGCGAGCTGGGGCCGCCGGCCCTGGAGCACTACAGCGAGTGGAAGAGCGTATTCATCGCGGAGGAGTAGCAAAATGATCGAGAAGCCCATTCGCGGCATGCTGACCCGGGGGCAGTTGGGCGACCTCGTCGAGCGCGGCGAGATCGAGACGGTGCTGGCGGTCTTCCCCGATATGTACGGCCGGCTGATGGGCAAACGGATCACCGGCTCCTTCTTCGTCGAGGAGGTGGCCGGCGGCGGCATTCACGCCTGCGACTACCTGCTCGCCTGCGACATGGAGATGGACGTCATCCCCGGCTACAAGTACACGAGTTGGGAAACCGGCTACGGCGACTTCCACTGCGTCCCGGACTGGACGACGCTGCGCCGGGCCACCTGGCTGCCGAAGACCGCCCTGGTGCTGTGCGACCTCTTCGATCACCACGACAAGCCGGTCGAGGTATCGCCGCGCCGCATGCTGCAGCGCCAGCTCGAGAGGGCTAGGGAGGCCGGCTTCACCGTGATGGGCGGCACGGAGATCGAGCTCTACGTCTTCGAGGACAGCTTCGCGGAGGCGCGGGCGAAGAGCTACCACGACCTGCGGCCGATGGGGACCTACAACGAGGACTACCACATTTTCCAGGGCACCAAGGAGGAGGATCTGGTCGGCGCCATCCGGCGCCATCTCGACCAGAGCGGCGTGCCGGTCGAAACCAGCAAGGGGGAGGCCGGGCTCGGCCAGCAGGAGATCAATCTCCGCTTCAGCGAGGCGCTCATCCAGGCCGACCGCAATATCCTTTATAAACACGCGGCCAAGGAGATCGCCTGGGCTCAAGGGAGATCGGTCACCTTCATGGCGAAGTGGGACGAGAAGCACACCGGCTCGAGCGCACACGTGCACGTCAGTCTCTGGGGCACGGACGGCCAGGGGAACCGCTTTCCGGGCGACCGGCCGACCGGACCGGTCGAGGCGAGCGACACGTTCCGCTGGTTCCTGGGCGGCTGGATGAAGCACGCGCGCGCCCTCACCGCCTGCTACGCCCCGTATGTCTCCTCGTACAAGCGCTACCAGGCGCGCTCCTGGGCGCCGACCACCATCGCCTGGAGCTACGACAACCGGACCGCCGGTTTCCGGGTGGTCGGCCGCGGTCCGTCGCTGCGGATCGAGTGCCGCATCCCGGGAGCGGACGCCAACCCCTACATCGTCTACGCCGCCGCCCTCGCCGCCGGCCTCGACGGTGTCCACAACCGCATCGAGCCACCGGAGATCTTTCAGGGGGACCTCTACGCGGCGCAGGAGCTGCCGCGCGTTCCCTCGACCCTCCGCGAAGCAATCGGAGAATTCGAACAGAGCGACGTGGCGCGCGAGGCATTCGGCGAGGATGTGGCCCAGCACTACCTCCACTTCCTGCGCACCGAGCAGCGCAAGTTCGACGAGGTGGTCACCTGCTGGGAGCGGGCGCGGTATTTTGAGAGAGCGTAGGAGGATCGAATGCGTCTCGCAAACAAAGTCGCCCTCATCACCGGCGCCGGCTCCGGGATCGGCCGCGAATCTGCGCTTCTGTTCGCCCGGGAAGGCGCCCGGATCGTAGTCGTCGACATGAACGATTCGGCGGGCGAGGCCGTTGTGGAAGAGTTGCGGGCGGGCGGGGGCGAGGCGACGTACGTCCACGCCGACGTTTCGAAGGCCGCAGACGCCGAGGGAATGATCCGCGCCGCGGAGGAGACCTTTGGCCGGCTCGACGTGCTGTTCAACAACGCCGGCATCTCCCACCCAACCGACGATGACGCGATCGCGACCGAAGAAGAGGTCTGGGACCTGACGATGAACGTCAACCTGAAGGGAGTGTTCCTGGGCTGCAAGTACGGCATCCCGGCTCTGCGGCGCGCGGGGAGAGGCTCGATCATCAACACCGCTTCCTTCGTGGCGCTCCTGGGGGCGGCCACTCCCCAACTCGCCTACACTGCCAGCAAGGGGGGCGTGCTCGCCATAACCCGAGAGCTCGCCACGATCCACGCCCGCGAGAACATCCGGGTCAACGCCCTGTGCCCCGGCCCGCTGCGCACTCCCCTGTTGATGAAGTACCTGGACACCGAGGAGAAGCGCCAGCGCCGTCTCGTCCACATCCCCATGGGCCGCTTCGGCGAGGCCCACGAGATCGCCAAGGCCGCCCTCTTCCTCGCCTCGGACGAGTCCTCCTTCACGACCGGCGCCACCTTCCTCGTCGACGGCGGGATCACGGCGGCCTACGTGACGCCGGAGGAGCCTGCCTCGTAAGGCTCGTCACCAGACGCTACGGTGGCAACCTGCTGAAGGAGCTCCAGCAACTGGCCCCGGGCCTCAGACACGTCGACAGCCTTGGCGGACAACGGGTACCTCCTTCCTGGAACCGAATTGTAGAACAGAAGAGCGGAACCTCGCCGAGGGCTCACCGCACGGGTGCCCAGAAGCGACCAGGTCGCTCATAATCGTGCCGTTGGCATCCCTTACCCAGGAGGTCCGATCATGCGCACCGCCGTCCTTCTCTTGACCGCCGCCCTCCTGCCGCTGCCGGCGCTGGCGGGCGATCCCCTGGCTCACACCTACTCCATCGTGGCGCGCGATCCCGTCACGGGTGACTTCGGGGTGGCCGTCCAGAGCCACTGGTTCCAGGTGGGACCGGTCGTCCCCTGG
>DASQEB010000503.1:0-19298 GCA_035633875.1 Thermoanaerobaculia bacterium | reverse complement strand
CTTCCGAGTTTCTCATGCCAAACTTTGAGGGCCTCTTTCCGCTCTGCCCAAAACTCATAGAGATTATAGGTCTTCTTCAAATCCTCCTTGGCGTGGTTCAATACGGCTTCGGCCACTTCATCCCGAATTCCAAGGCTTGATAGATGAGTCCTGCCGGTCCGCCTCCAGTCGTAAGGGCGAACGTTAGGAAGGCCAGAGATGGCGCGAAAGTCCGCATTGGACATTTTTAACGGCCAGGGATAATCTCCATCTTGATTGCAACTCCAGAAGAGCGGGCCCCGTCCTCCAGATAACATCAGGCGACGCACTAACACCTCTCCGACTAAGCCAGACATTGGAACCAAAAAATCCCGGCCGCTTTTGGTGTCGGGGATTTTCCAAACTCTTTCCCCGTTCATAACGATAACGTCTTCAGCGTTAGCGGAAGCCGCTTCACTCGGGCGACACATAGATGCCAAAATCAAGAGATGGCAATCGGCCGCTACAGGGTCCTTCAATTCCGGAAGCGCTTGGAAAAAGATTATCAGTTCATCGTCGGATAACCACCGGTCGCGCTTGCCTTTTGTCACTGTGACCGGCACGCCGCTAGCTGGATTGGACTTTACGCCAGCGATATGGGCCTTCGCCCAATTGAACGCGCACGAAATCACCTTCTTGACCTCTCGCACGGATTGAGGCGCGCGCTTGGTCACTTCGCTGAGAAGAACCCTAACGTCATCCTCTCCGAAGCTAGGAAGCGGCGTTTTCGCATGGCGGGGAACGATCCAGGCCTTCGCAACGGACCGGTAGCCGGTAAACGTCCGGGGAGCGAGTTGCCCTTTCATCGCGGAGAGGTACGAGCAGAACAGGTCCCCAACCGTCCCTTCGATGACGCCCTCTGGGAAGAGTCCCCTCACCTCTATGGAGATCTTCTCCGCCTCGATCCGCCTGGGAGCCAGTCCCATTTCGGGTCGTGACACGACCTGAGGGTCCTTGCCCTCGGCGATCTTACCCCGAAGGATTTCGTATTCGTTCTCGAACTGCTTCAGCGTCAGGTATCTAGCCTCGCCCTTCTTCCCGCTTGGATGCTCCCCGAGGGTCATACGGCGCTTCTTTCCCGTGGCGGGCGAATAGTAGAGAAGAAACCAGCTCTTGCGCCCTTCCCTGGTGAGACGCAGCCCAGCTCCGGGCGTCGGGATGTGGAAGACATCCTCTTGAGGGAGGCTGGTGCGAAGAGGCGGGATGGAGGCTTCCTTGAGCTTCTTCTTCATCGTTGCTTCACCTCTGGCGAACTTGGTTTACGCCCCCTTGCCTAGGTACTCTATAGGTACTAGGAACGGACTTTTGGCGCGAGCCGCCGTGAGACCGCATGAAGCCTTAAGACACCGTAAGTGTGACAAATAAAACACGTTAAGTCAAGTGGGAAGACGGTTTGAGACGCTCCGAGATGCGCCTAGACCCTCCCCTCTCCCTTCTTGGGAGAGGGGCTGGGGTGAGGACTCCCGGGCAGACCGCCGGGCCGGGGAGATAGACTCCCCCCATGCGCCCTTCCCCCCTCGTCCTCGGCATCGAGACCTCCTGCGACGACACGGCCTGCGCCGTGCTGGACGGGGAAGGCCGCGTCCTCTCCTCGGTCGTGTCGAGCCAGCTCGCCGCCCACCGTCCGTACGGCGGCGTGGTGCCGGAGATCGCCTCCCGCGAGCACCTGTCCAACTGGCCCGCGGTGAGCGGGGAAGCCCTGGCCAGGGCGGGGGTCTCCCTCGAGGACGTGGACGTGGTGGCGGCCACCCGGGGTCCCGGGCTGGTTGGCGCCCTCCTGGTGGGCCTGTCCATCGGCAAGGGCATCGCCTTCGCCTCCGGGCGTCCCTTCCACGCCGTCCATCACCTGGAGGGGCATCTCTTCTCCCCCTTCCTCCGGCCGCCCGGCTCCGAGCCCGAACCCGCCGAGCCTCCGCCCCGGCGGTTCGTGGGGCTCGTCCTCTCCGGCGGCCACAGCTCTCTCTTCGCCGTCGAGCACGGTGAGGTGGCGACCCTGGGCGAGACCCGGGACGATGCCATCGGCGAGGTCTTCGACAAGGTCGGCAAGCGCCTGGGCCTCCCCTATCCCCAGGGTCCCAGGGTGGATGAGCTCGCCGAGCGCGGAGACCCGGATACCGTGCGGCTGCCCATCGCCCTCCGCAGCGAGACCCTCGACTTCTCCTACTCGGGGCTCAAGAGCCAGACGCTCCTGGAGATCGAGCGCCTGGAAAGGACGCTCGGTCCCCTCGACCTCGGCTCCATCGACGACGAGACCGAGCCGCCCCGGCCGGTCCTCGACCTCCTCGCCGGCTTCCGCGCCGCCGCGGTCGGCCAGGTCCTAAGCCGCCTGGACCGCCTGGCGAAGGAGAGGGAGATCGGGCTCCTGGCCGTCTCCGGCGGCGCCGCCGCCAACCGGCTCCTGCGCCGGGAGCTGCCGGCTTGGGGCCAGCGGAACGGGGTGGAGCTCAAGCTCGTGCCCCTGGTCTACTCCGGGGACAACGCGGCCATGATCGCCCACGCCGCCCTCCTCCGCCATCTCCGCGGCTCCACGGGCGACCCCTTCAGCGCCGAGGCCGAGAGTCGCATCCCGCTGTAGATCCTTCCCTTGGAACTCCCCATTGCCGACGATCGTTCGGCGTTACAGATTTTTTACAGACCATCCTTCTTGCGCCGACCGAAAGACCGGCGTATCATCTCTGTTCAGGGGGATTCGACGAATGATCGACGAGACAGACCGCCAGATCCTGAACATCCTTCAGGAAAACGCCCGTACGCCCAACGCGGAGATCGCGCGGCAGGTCGGCATGGCGCCCTCCGCCGTCCTGGAGCGCATCCGCCGTCTTGAGGCCAAGGGGGTGATCCAGGGGTATGAGGCTCGTCTTAATCCCGAGGCGCTGGGCCTGGGTCTGCTGGCCTTCGTCTTCGTGCGGACCCGGGACGTGGTCGGGGAAACGAGGACAGCGGAGATCCTGGCCCAGGTGCCGGAGGTGCAGGAGGCTCACCACATCGCGGGGGAGGACTGCTTCCTCTTGAAGGTTCGGACCCGGGACGCCAAGAGCCTGGGCCGGCTGCTGCGCGAGAAGTTCGGCGCGGCCGGATCGGTGCTGTCGACCCGAACGACGATCGTCCTGGAGACGCTCCACGAGAGAGCCCGGCTCCCGCTCGAGGTCCCCCGGCCGGAGCTCGAGGAGGTGTTCGATGTCTGAGAACGTCCGCGCATCCATGCTCAAGGTGGCGATCGCCCTTGCCGCCGTGTATCTGATCTGGGGCTCGACCTACCTGGCGATCCGCTTCGCCATCGAGACGCTGCCCCCCTTCCTGATGGCCAGCGCCCGCTTTCTCGTCGCCGGTGGCCTCCTCTACGCCTGGGCGCGCTGGAAAGGGGCGCCGCGCCCGAGCCCCGTCCACTGGCGCTCGGCCGCGCTGATCGGCATGTTCCTCCTGCTGGGTGGCAACGGCGGCGTGGTCTGGGCAGAGCAGCGGGTGGACTCCGGCCTCGCGGCGCTCCTCGTCTCGACCGAGCCGCTGTGGATCGTGCTGCTCGTCTGGCTCTTACCCGGCGGCAACCGTCCGACGATGCGGGTAGTCACCGGCCTGCTCCTGGGTTTCGCCGGGCTGGTGCTGCTGGTGAACCCGAGCGCCACCACGGACGGGGTGGACCCCCTGGGTGCCGCCGTCATCGTGCTCGCCGCTCTGAGCTGGGCCTGGGGCTCGCTGTACGGGCAGAGGGCCAGGCTGCCGGAATCGCCGCTCCTCACCACGGGCATGCAGATGCTCTGCGGCGGCGGCCTGCTCTTCCTGGCGTCTCTGGTCGCCGGGGAGCCAGCCAACTTCGATCCGGCCGCCGTCTCCCTGCGGTCGGCGCTCGCCCTGGGGTACCTCCTGGTCTTCGGCTCCCTGGTGGCCTTCACCGCGTACGTGTGGCTCCTGCGGGCGGCCTCGCCGGTGCTGGTGTCCACCTACGCCTACGTCAACCCGGTGGTGGCCGTCCTCCTGGGCTGGGTCCTGGCCGGCGAGCCGCTCACCGTGGGGACGCTGATCGCCGCGGCAGTGATTCTCTCGGGCGTGGCCCTGATCACCAGCTCCCAGGCGAAGTCGGTGAAGGGAGAGAAGCCGGCAGCAGTGTTGGAGGAGGAAGCGTCCTCCTGGGAGCTTTCAGAAGCTGTGGAGGTCGAACCGGAGGTGTGCGCCTCGCGCTGAGGCGGTCCCACCCAAATCAGCTGACGGAACGTCGCCCCCCAGGGGCGATCTTTGGTTGGCCCGGGGCGGAAGCCCCGGGCTTCGGATGGCTCGGGCCCTGGGCGGGGGCTCGGCCGCAATCGGGTCAAGGAATCAGTTCCTCTTCACCTCCAGCCTCTCTCCCGGCTCCAGCAGCCGGATCCCTGCCTCGTCCACTGCCTTCCGGAATGCGGCCACGTCCGTCTCGAAGAAGCGGTTGAAGTCCTCCAGGACCTTGGCCACCTCCGCTTCCGCTTGCCGCAGGTACTCGAGGTGGGTGGGGCTCGGCGGAGCCCACGAGCTAACGACGTAGAAGAGCGGGTAGAAGACCTTGGAGGCCGCGTCCGTCTCCGGCACGATGCCCACGGTGTCGTAGGGGATCCAGAGGCGCTTCTCCAGGTCGGTCAGGCTCTTCTGCAGCTTCCCGGCGGACTCGGCGAGCGGATCGGGCGTCTCATCCTTTTTGGCAACCTCGTCCTTTGGGTCCTTCTTGTCCTTTTCGTCCTTCTCCTTTTTTGCCTGCTCGTGCCGGTCGGCGAGGGTCTGCACGTCGGAGCGCGTCCGGCGGATCCGCTGGACCCCCTCAACGATCAGGTCGTTGAGGCGGATGACCCGGTCGATGGCCTCCTCGCGCGTCTTCCAGTCCGCCTCGGTGTTCTTCGCGTGCGGGTCGGGCAGGACGCGCACGGTCCCCTTGGCCTCCTGGTCGCCGTACTTGACGGTGACCGTGTAGTCGCCGGGCACCACCTCGAAGCCGCCCGGGTTCTCCGGCGGCGGCTCTTCGGAGGGGAGGAGCTTGAAGGCGTCGCGGTTCAGGCTCCAGACGGCGCGGTTCAGGCCCCGCTTGACCGGAGCGGTGAAGGTGCGGATCGTCCGGCCCGAGGCATCGGCCACGCGGATCTCCGCCTTGGGCGGCTTCTCCTCCTCCTTCTTCTCCTCCGGCTCGTCCGCTTGCTTTCCCGCCGTTTCCTGCTCCCGCAGCTCCCGGGCCGTCTTGGGCTGCCGCTCGGTCCTGGCCTCCTTTTCGGCCTCTTCCTTGCGCTTCGCGGCCCGTTCGGCCTCCTTGCGCTCCCGCTCCTTCTCGTCGTCCGGAAGAGGGAGCTTCGGGTCGCTCAGGGAGAAGGTAAGGAGGGCGCCGTAGGGACGGTTCTGGCCGCGGAACTCGCCGGAGCCGAGGCCGTAGCCCCCAGGCTCGGAGCTCCAGGAGTGTTGCTGCGCGGCGGCGATCTCGTGAAGATGGAGGGGCCTGGCGAGGGTCTCGTCCGAGAGCTCCCGCAGCGGCCGGATGTCGTCCAGGACGAAGAGCGCCCGGCCGTGGGTGGCGATGACCAGGTCGTGCTCCCGCGAGTGGAGGGCCAGGTCCATGACCGAGACCGTGGGCACGCCGTGGGTCCACTGCATCCACGTCCTGCCGCCGTCCAGGGTGAACCAGAGGCCGAATTCCGTGCCCAGGAAGAGGAGGTCCTCCTTGACCGGGTCCTGCTCGATCGCCAGCGCATATCCGCGAAGATCCTTCGTGGCGATGGACTTCCAGGTCCGCCCGTAGTCGTCCGTACGCACGACGTACGGGGTCCAGTCGGAGCGCCGGTGGTTGTCGAACACCACGAAGGCGCCGCCGCCCTTGTGCTTCGACGCCCGGATGTGGGGGATCCAGGTGTTGCGTGGCACGCCGGGGACGTTGCCCTCGACGCCCGTCCAGGTCGTGCCGCCATCCCGGGTGACGTGGAGGCGGCCGTCGTCCGTCCCCACCCAGATCACCCCACGCTCGACCGCGGAGGGGGCGATGGCGATGATCGTCGTGTGGTTTTCGGCCGCGGTCACGTCAGGGGTCAGACCCCCGCTCGTGTCCTGCTTCTGCCATTCGGGATTGTCGGTCGTCAGATCCGGGCTGATGATCGTCCAGGTCTCCCCCCGGTCCGTGGACTTGTGGAGGAATTGGCTGCCGTAGTAGAGCGTCCCCGGCGCGAAGGGATCCATTGCCAGGCCGGCGTTCCAGTTGAAGCGGAGCTGGACGCCGTCCGGCGCGGGGGGACGGATGGCCCGCTGCTCCCGCGTGCGCAGGTTGATGCGCCCGAGGTGGCCCCCCTGCGACATCGAGTAGACGATGTTGGCGTCGGCCGGGTCGGGCTGGACGTCGAAGCCATCGCCGCCTCCGACCTCCTGCCAGAGATAGTTGCGGATGCCGCCCCCCTGCCACACCGAGCTGGGTCCGCGCCAGGAGCCGTTGTCCTGCAGGCCGCCGTAGACGTTGTACGGCGTCTCCATGTCCACCGACACGTGATAGTACTGGGCCAGGGGGAGGTTGCCCACGAAGGCGGACGTCCTGCCGCCGTCATGGCTCACCGCGACGCCGCCGTCGTTGCCCACGTACATCCGCTCGGGATCGTTCGGGTCGATCCACAGGGCGTGGTGGTCGCCATGGATCAGGTTCCAGTCCACCAGGGTGGAGAACGTCTTGCCGCCGTCGTCCGACACCCGGATGGTGTAATCGAGGCTGTAGACGCGGTCCGGATGCACCGGATCGGCCCGGATGTCGCCGAAGTAGAACGGCCGCGGGTTGACGTCCCAGCGGTCGTTCACCGTCTGCCAGGTCTTGCCGCCGTCCCGCGAGCGGACGAGAGCGCTCTTGCTCGCCTCGACCATGGCGTAGACGATGTTCGGATCGGCGGGGGAGACGGCGAGGCCGATCCGTCCCAGATCGCCCTTGGGGAGGCCGTCGTCCTCGGTGATCTTCTTCCAGCTCTTCCCCCCGTCATGGGTCACGTAGAGGCCGGAGCCCGGGCCACCGGACTTGAAGAGCCAGGGCCAGCGCCGGTACTGCCACATCGAGGCAAAGAGCTTGTTCGGGTTCTTTGGGTCCATCACCAGGTCCGAGGCCCCGGTCTTCTCGTCCACGTAGAGCACCTTCGTCCAGGTCCGGCCGCCGTCCTCCGTCTTGAAGACCCCCCGCTCGGGGTTTTCCCCCCACGCCTGGCCCAGGGCCGAGACCCACGCCACGTCCGGGTTCGTGGGATGGAGGACGATGCGGTGGATGCGCTCCGTCTTCTCGAGACCCAGGTGGATCCAGGTCCGGCCGCCGTCGAGCGACTTGTAGACGCCGTTGCCCACCGAGACGCTGTTGCGCGGGTTGCCCTCGCCCGTCCCCACCCAGACGACGTCCGGGTTGGGCTGGAACACGGAAACCGCGCCGATGGACGCCACCGGCTGGTCGTCGAAGAGGGGCTCCCAGGTGAGGCCGCCGTTGATGGATTTCCAGACGCCGCCCGAGGCGGCGCCCACATAGACCACGTCCGGGTTCGACTCCACCGCCGCGATGGCGGCCACGCGGCCGCTCATCCCGGCCGGCCCAATGGAGCGGGCCTTCATGCCGGCCAGGAGGTCGGGATCCACGGCCGCCAGCGGAGCCGTCGAGAGGGCGATCAGAAGCAGGACAAGGGCGAGGACGGTCTTTCGAGGCATGATCTCTCTCTCCAATCCGATGAAACGTCAGAGCAAGGCCGGGGGATGACGCGACGACACCTTCCCCTGGTCCCCCGCGGGACCTTCCGTCCTCATACGCAGCGATGGATGGGGAGTTGCGGGACCGCTCGCGGGCGACAGGCGGTCCCGCGCAGGACTACTGCTGCGGACCGTTCCCCTTCACCACCTCACCCCCGGATTCCTTCCAGGCGTTCAGTCCTCCGAGGAGGGCGGCGGCCTTCTCGAACCCCTTGGCCTGAAGCTCCAGCGCCGCACGGGCGCTCGTGTTTTCGGCGTGTCAGGTGCAGTAGGTGATGATGAGCTTGTCCTTCGACAGCTCGCCGGCGCGGCCGGCGATTTCGGAGAGGGGGATGGAGAGGGCTCCCTTGGCGTGCTCGGCCTGATAGGACTCCGAGCCCCGGACGTCCACCAGGACCGCGGTCCCCTTCGCCAGCGCCTCCCGCGCCTCGGCCGCGGAGATGCGCCGCGCCTCGTCCTGAGCGGCACCCGAGGGCGCCGTCCAGGCGAGCGCGAGGACCAGAAGGGAGAGGAGGGCGGATCGAACCATGTCTTGACCTCCTGTCGGAACGGGCCGCGCAACTCGCACGGCTCCCACTAGGATATCAGCGACCCGCTGGAACGACCTCCTCGCCCTCGGATTCCGCATTCCCGGCCGGCACCGCCGGGACCGGGGAATCGCCGGTGAAACCAAGGATGCCGAAGATCTTCCGGACGTACTGCTGCGTCTCGCGATAGGGCGGAATCCCCCCGAAGCGGTCCACCGCCCCCTCTCCGGCGTTGTAGGCGGCCAGCACCCGCTGGACGTCGCCGTTGAAGCGCTTGGTCAGCCACTTGAGATAGCGGACCCCCGCCTCCAGGTTCTTCGCCGGGTCGAAGATCTCCTTCTTCTTCTTGAGGCCGAAGCGCCGTGCCGTCTCGGGAAGGAGCTGCATCAGTCCGCAGGCCCCCTTGCGCGACACTGCACGGGGGTTGAAAGCCGACTCGACATGGATTAGGGCGGCCACCAGGTGCGGGTTGATGGCGTGGCGGACCGCCACTTCGTAGATCTGCTCCGCGAAGGGGGCCTTCGGCTTGCCGAGGGACTCGTCGAAGTCAAGGGACGGGTTGCGGGGCCGGGAGGGCTTCTTCGGGCTGACGGCAGGAGCAGGATCTGCGGGTCCGGCCTGGGGGTGTTGTTCGACCTTGTGGGGCTCCGGCCTCCCAGCGGGAGCGGGCTCCGCCTTGGGCGTCTCCACCGGAAGTGTGGGAGTCTCCGCCGGGGGCGTTTGCGGTGCGGCAGCCGGCAGGACGGCGGCCTCCGGCGGCGCGACCGGAGGCTTCTCCAGCAGCGGGACCTGGGGCTCCGCCATGAAAAGGACCGCGAATGCCCCCAGACAGAGGGGGCTGGAGCTCCTCCCGAGACGCCGGAACCGGGAGAGGATCGAGGACGCTACGACGGCGGGGACTTCTCGCTCTGCTTTCACACGTGCCTCCCGTCAGAGGTGCTCACGAATTCTTTGGACGAGCAGGCGACGCTGCTCCATGGGCCTTGGTACGACCGGCTTGGGCAGGGGGATTGATACAAAACTCTCAATAGACCTGTCAACCCTGTTCCCTGGACCGGGAGCACGGCATCTCCGTTTGGCGTAAGATAGGAGCGCCTTGCGGCAACCGATGCAGGCCTCGCCTGAATGTCTTAAAGTCCGCCTCGGAACGGATGAGCTCGGGAACCATCGCCATCGTCGCCGAAAAGCCCGCCGTGGCCCGGGACATCGCCCGGGTCCTCGGGGCGGACCGCCGCGGCGAGGGGTGCTTCCTGGGGAACGGCTATGTCGTGACCTGGGCCCTCGGCCACCTGGTCACCCTGGCGCAGCCCCACGAGATCAACCCGGAGTGGAAGCGCTGGCGGCGGGACCACCTGCCGATCCTCCCCCGGGAGTGGCCCCTCGTCGTGGCCGAAGAGACCAAGGCGCAGTTCGACGCGGTGCGGAAGGTGTTGAACGACCCCTCCGTCGAGCGGGTGGTGTGCGCCACCGACGCGGGCCGCGAGGGGGAGCTCATCTTCCGCTACATCTACGAGGCCGCCGGGTGCCGCAAGCCCTTCTCGCGCCTGTGGATCTCCTCCCTCACCCCCGAGGCCATCGCGGAAGGCTTCCGCAAGCTCCGGGACGGCCGGGACTTCGATCCCCTGGCCGATGCCGCCCGGGGCCGCAGCCGGGCCGACTGGCTGGTCGGAATGAACCTCTCCCGGGCCTACACCCTGGACTTCAACGAGGAGCTCTCCGTCGGCCGGGTGCAGACCCCGACCCTCGCCATGATCGTCGAGCGGGAACTGGCCATCCGCGCCTTCGTTCCCGAGGACTACCTGGAGGTCCTGGCGACCTTCTCGCCGCTGCAGGAGGGGAAGCCCTCGGGCGCAACCTACCAGGGGACCTGGTTCCGGGGCCATGCTCCCACCCCCGAAGCAAAGCGCCTCAAGGCCGGCAAGGAGGGCGAGGACCTCGCAGAGGCCATGCGGATCGTCCAGCGGGCGCGCACGGGGGAGGCCGCCGTCGAGTCCATCCGCTCCGAAACCAAGCGGATGCCCCCGCCCCTCCTCTATGACCTGACCGAGCTCCAGCGCCACGCGAACCGTCTCTACGGCTTCAGCGCCAAGAAGACCCTGGGGATCGCCCAGTCCCTCTACGAGCAGAAAAAGCTCATCAGCTACCCGCGGACCGACAGCCGCCACCTCTCTCAAGACGTGGCCACCACCCTCGGCGACGTTGTCCGCGTGATCCAGGCTCCGTACCGCGACCTCCTCGCCCCCGGCACGGGAGAGCACCCGTTGAGCCGCCGCTTCGTGGACGACGCCAAGGTCACCGATCACCACGCCATCCTCCCCGCGACGACCCGCCCCGAGGGTTCAGACCTCACGGACGACGAGAAGAAGATCTACGACCTCGTCTGCCGCCGCCTCCTCTCCGCTTGGCACGCCGACCACGTCTGGTCCGTGACCACGGTGATCACCGCCATCACCAACCCGCCCCGCTCCGGCATCGGGGACCCGACCGTCGACCGCTACCACAGCACTGGCACCCTGGTGGAGCAGGCCGGTTGGAAGGTGTTGGATATCGACCGCAAGAAGGACGACCGGAAGCCGAAGAGCCAGGAAAAGAGCAAGGAGAAGGGCGACGACGCCGAGCCCGCGCCTGCAGAGGAGGACCAGGACCTGCCGCCGGGGCTCGCCCAGGGCCAGCGCCAGGAGGTTCTGGAAGCGCGGGCCGTGGCCAAGAAAACCCGCCCCCCCAAGCGGTTCACCGAGGCCACGCTCCTCACCGCCATGGAGACGGCCGGCAAGACCCTGGACGACAAGGAGCTCTCCGAGGCCATGAAGGAGTCCGGCCTCGGCACCCCCGCCACCCGGGCGGAAATCATCGAGACCCTCCTCCGCCGCGAGTACATCCTGCGCAAAGGCAAGATCCTGGAGGCCACGGACAAGGGCATCCGCTTGATCGAGGTCGTTCATCCCCACGTCAAGAGCCCCGCCATGACCGGTCAGTGGGAAGCCCGGCTGCAGAGCATCCAGCAGGGCCAGGGGAATCTCGGGACGTTCATGGCTGAGATTGAGACGTACGTGCGGGGGGTGGTGGGGACGAGGGGCAATGGTGGTGCGCCCGCGCAAGGTCCGGCGAGGGCCGAGACCGCAAGCCCGCCCCGAAACCTCACCCCCTGTCCCCCTCTCCCATCGCCCTCCCATCCCCCGGGCGAGGGGGAACGCCTGCGGGCGGCATTGCCGGGTGAGACCGTGATGTTCGAAGAAGGGGGGCGAAGCGCTTCCTTTCAAAACACCGAAACCTGCGGGACCGGGTCCCCCCTCTCCCGGTTGGGGGCAGGGCGATGGGAGAGGGGGACAGGGGGTGAGGTGGGTGGGGGCGCCCTCTCCGGGGGGTTGGACGGGAGGATGGGAGAGGGTCGGGGCGAGGGCCCCCGGGCGGGGGGAAATCTCGACGACCTCCTGAAAGACGTCTTCCGCCTCCACTCCTTCCGCCCCTACCAGGAAGCCGTCTGCCATGCCGTCGTCGAAGGCCGGGACGTCCTGCTCGTCATGCCTACCGGGGCGGGCAAATCCCTCTGCTATCAGCTCCCCGGCATCGCCCGGGGCGGCACGACCCTGGTCGTCTCACCGCTTATCGCGCTCATGGAAGACCAGGTGGCGAAACTCCGCGAGCTGGGGCTCCGCGCCGAGCGTATCCATTCAGGGCGGGACCGGTCCGCCTCCCGGCAGGTCTGCGTGGATTACCTAGCGGGGCGGCTCGACTTCCTCTTCATCGCCCCGGAGCGATTGTCCGTCCCCGGCTTCCCCGAGATGCTCGCCAAGCGCAAGCCCGTGCTCATCGCGATCGACGAGGCCCACTGCATCTCCCAGTGGGGGCACGACTTCCGGCCGGACTACCGGCTCCTCGGCCAGCGCCTCCCCCTGCTCCGGCCGGCGCCGGTCATCGCGCTCACCGCCACGGCCACACCCCTCGTCCAGAAAGACATCTCCGAGCAGCTCGGGCTCGGCACACCCGGCCGCTTCATCCACGGCTTCCGGCGGACCAACATCGCCGTCGAGATCGTGGAGATGCGTCCCTCGGACCGGGCCGAGACCGTCCGCCGCGTCCTCTCCGATCCGGCCCGGCGGCCGGCCATCGTCTACGCAATGAAGCGCAAGGAGGCGGACGCTCTGGCCGAGGAGCTCCAGGACCACTTCCCCTCCGCCGCCTACCACGCCGGCATGATGGCGCCCTCCCGCGAGCGGGTCCAGTCGGCCTTCCTCTCCGGCCAGCTCGAGGTGATCGTGGCCACCATCGCCTTCGGCATGGGGGTGGACAAGCCGAACGTCCGCACCGTCATCCACACCGGCCTGCCGGGGAGCGTCGAAGGCTACTACCAGGAGATCGGCCGAGCCGGCCGGGACGGCAAGCCCTCCCGAGCCATCCTCCTCTACTCCTATGCCGATCGTCGGAGCCACGAGTACTTCCACGGGCGGGACTACCCCGAAGTCGACACCCTCGAGCGCATCTTCCGCGCCCTTAGCCCCCAGCCCCAGGCCGGGGAGCGGCTGCGGGACCGCCTGGAGCTCGACGAGGAGGTCTTCGAGCGAGCGATCGAAAAGCTGTGGATCCACGGCGGCGCCCAGGTGGACGCGGACGGCAACGCCGCCTTGGGCGCCAACGGCTGGCAGCGGCCCTACCTTGCCCAGAGCGAGCACAAGCTCGCCCAGCTCGACCAGATGATCCGCTACGCCGAGTCTCACGGCTGCCGCATGCTCCACCTCGTGCAGCACTTCGGCGACGAGGCGGACGGCGGCGAGACCTGCGGCCTCTGCGACACCTGCGCCGCTGACGGCTGCGTGGCCCGGACCTTCCGCCGCCCCAACGCTCTGGAAGAGGACCTCCTGCGCCGCGTCCTCTTCTCCCTGCGCCGCCGGGACGGCCAGTCCACCGGCCAGCTCTACCGGGAGATCTGCCCCGACGGCCTCTCCGACCGCACGGCCTTCGAGCGCCTCCTGGGCGCCATGTCCCGCGCCGGCCTCCTGCGCCTGGCCGAGGATTCCTTCGAAAAGGACGGCCGCACCCTCCGCTTCCAGCGCGCCACCCTCACCCCCGAGGGCTTCCGGGGCGATCCGGAAGCCACCGCCCGCGTCGAGATGCCCCAGGAGATGCCGAAGACGCGCAAGGCCCGGGACCGCAGCAAGGGCCGGCCCGAGAAGAAGACCGTTCGCGCCGAGCCTCTCCGCTCCGGCCGCTCCACCCAGGCGTCCCTCGTGCCAGAGGAAGCTCCGCCCCTGGTCTCCCCCCGTCTCTTCGAAGCCCTCAAGGCCTGGCGCAAGACCGAGGCCCAGAAGCGCCGCATCCCCGCCTTCCGCATCCTCACCGACCGCGCCCTGACCGCCCTCGCCGCCCAACGTCCCCGGAGCGAGGCCGAGCTCCTCGAGGTCCCCGGCATCGGCCCCACGATCGTGCAGAAGTACGGCCGGGAGATCCTGGGGATCGTGGGGGAGGGGGCGTGAATTCGTTGTCCTGGCCTAAAAGCCCTCATCCGCCAGCGCATGGAGCGCCGCGAAGGGCTCCTGCCGTTCCGGAGAGAAGAAAAGCGCCCGCAACGGATCGGCCGTGGACTCGCGCACGAAGGCGGCGGTTCGCTCCTGCCGGCGCGTGCTCTGGATGTTCTTGATGATCCGGTACTTGATCTCGGGCACCGAGAGATCCACGACCAGCGTCGAGCCGCCGCGGAAGCGGTAGCGCGGCACGCCCTCCTGCGCCGCCTCCACCGACTGCGTCAGCACGACCACCACCTGCGGGATGTGCCTGCCGTCCGAGCGACTGTGCATCGCGGGACGCAGCTCGTGCACCTCGAACCCCTGCGCAGGGTCGAGCCCCAGTTGGCTTGCGAACTCCGGCACGGCCTGAAAGGCGGCCTCGAGCTGTCCGTGGAGTGCTGTCCGCTGCTCTCGCGTCTTGTCGAACAGCTCCTTGCGGTTGTTCAGGTAGAGGCAGTCATCGGCAAACCGCTTGAGTCTCTCGATCACCTCGCCGTACTGCTTCCCGATCGCCGTCTGCACCTTCCGCGAGAACATCGAAAGATCGAGCCCCTGCCAGCGCAGCGTGTCCACCGAGAGCGTGCGCGGCGTGTCGTCCGCTGCGGCCTGGAGGTTCAAAGGGTAGATGCCGCGGCGGCGGAACGCTTCGACGAGGGCCACGCGGTAATTGTGGCGGTCGTCCGTGACGAGGTCGAAGTCGGCCGTGATCAGGGCGCGCAGGTATTCGAAGAAGGTCACGTCCACCGGCGGCAGGTAGTCGAGCGCGCGGATGCACATGGTCAGCACATGATCGGCGGATTTCGCCGCCTCGCCGGCCAGGCGGCGCACCAGGTCGGGATGGATCGCTCCGTTCGGCAGGACGCCCGTCCCGCCGGTGTAGATGCGGAGCAGGTCGGCGGTGCGCTCCTTGTACACGGCGAGGAAGGCGTCGAAGACCGCGGCCACGAGCACGGCGCCGCGCGAGTGCGGCGTCAGGCGCTTCGGCAGGTCCGCGGGATCGGGCACGTTCCGCTTCCAGACCCCGTCCTCCATCCGGCCGATGGCCTCGCGCAGAGCGCCGCGCCCGCCCGATGCCTGGCCGAACTGCACGGCGAGGCTGCCGAGCGTGGACTCCGTTTCGATGTCGCCGCGCGTCCGACCGATCTCGCTCTCCAGGACCTCCGGAATCGTGAAGTGCTGGAGCAAAGCGACGATGTCCGCAAAGCCCTCGTGCAGCGCGAGCACGTCCGGATTGGTCGGCTCGTTGAAACGGCGGTGCATCCCGTCGAGGATCGCGTGCGTCGTCTCGTGGGCGATGATGTCATGCGACAGGCAGGAGTAGACGCGGCTGCCGGGCACGTGATCGCCTGGCCGGTCCGCGCCGGCTTCGAAATACCCGAACTGCAACGCGACCTCCTGCGGGCTGTAGAACGCGTTCGCCTGCCGCAGGGCGTGCGGCCGGACCGCCAATTGCCGGACGAAGGTCTTGTCGTCGTTCGGGTTTCTCGGATTCGGCCGGGGACGCCAGAGCACGGGACGGCCGAGGGCCCGCTCGAAGTGCTCGACGGTCTTCATCGCCACGGCGTAGACCATCTGTTGGTGAAACTGCGGGTTGCCCTCCGACGGCGCCCAGCCGTCCTGCGCCAGCAGCCGCGGGTCGTCGAGGTCCACGGGCTCGTACCGATTGCCCGCGGCGTCCACGTCCTCGATGGCGAGATACTCGCCCACCGGCCCCTTCTCCAGCTTCTCCCACCGGATCTTGAGCGTCACCTCGTTGATCTCCGCGGTGGCGAGCCGCGCCGAGAAGCTCGGGTCCTCGGCGTACACGCGGACGCGGCGGTACGCCGGGGTCCGGACGGCCGGCTGCGCGTCACAGGCCGGAAGGTTCTCCGGGACCACCGCCTTCGTCCGCTCGGTGCGCGGCGCGGACCGGCCCGCGGCGACCGGGTAGCGCGACGCGACGTGCCTGCGCAACGCGAGCGACGCTTCCGGGTCCTCGATCACGGCCTCCATGAAGCGGCGCAGCTTCTCCCCCTCGAGCCCGGTCACAGCGTCGGGATCCGGCACGATCTCCTGCAGCGTCTTGTCGATCAGCCAGCGCTGGGCGAGCTCGAGGTTGAACATCTGCTCGCGCGGCGGAGCCTCGACGATTCCCAGGCCGGTGACGATCCGGAGAAAGCCGAACGACGCGTCGGACCGCTCGCTCTTGGCCAACCCGAACATGGGCGCGATGTTCAGCGCGGCGCGCGCCTGGAGCACGCCGTTGCCGAGTTGCCTCCGGTTCGTCCTCTGCTTGGCCGAGGTGAAGAGGGCGTGGCGCACGGCCTCGACGCGCTGCCAGTTGCGCGACAGCAAGCCTTTGTGCTTCTCGAACCAGAGGGCGACCGCAGCGGCCACCTGCGGCGTGGCGGACGACGTGCCCTCGCCGTTGCGGCGCACCACGTTCGGGCAGAGGAAACGCGCCCAGGGGATGTTCGGCGTGTAGGCGGAGAGGGCCGTCCGCATGGCGGATTCGGGTCCGACGCAGCCTTCGAGCGCCCGGCCCGAAAGGTTGATGTAGGGCCGGCCGTCGGCCATCACGCCGCACACGGCGATGACGCGGCTGAAGCGCGCCGGATACACCATCGCGCGCGGCGGCGCTTCGGCCACATGGTTGCCCGCCGCAGCGCAGATGCACAGGCCCGCCTCGTACGCCTCGTCCACGGCCTCGGCCCAGACCCGCGTGGGCAGGCCGCCCATGCTCAGCGTGATCACATCGCAGCGCTGCGCCACGGCATACCGGATCGCCTGGGCCAGCGCGCTCGTCCGCAGCAGCACGACGCTGTCCGCCACGCGCACCGGCACGACCTCCGCGTCGGGCGCGCCGCCGAGGATGGCGCCGCCGAACGCCGAGACCCCGGCGCCCGCCAGGATGCTGAGCGTGCCCATGCCGTGCCCCGAATTGTCGAACAGGAACCGGCGGTTGTCGGGATCCACGGCGCTCCCCGGAGCGTCGTCGCGCTGCACGAAGTTCCGCCCGAGATCCCGCAGAAGGTTTTGGGGGACGGTCTCGTGCGCCGGGAAATACCCCGTGTCGAGGTGCGCGATCCGCGTCCGCGGCGCGGTGAACGGGACCGCGTCGCGGGCCGCACCGAGCTGGCTGAAGTCGTTGCCCAAGTGCCAGGCGAACGGGTCCTCGGGGCCGACCGCCTTGCCGCGCGTCCCGTCCTGCGGGTTGGCCGTGCAATCTTCCCCTGCGGCAAAGGGACGGCCGGCCGCCACCTCTTCGCTGGTGTCCCGGTAGATCCTATGGAGGATGTCCGGCTCGGCGAAGACCACGTCCGACTCGGCGATGCCGAGCTGCCCGGCGATGCGCGCATGCGCCAGGTCCCAGGGCGTCGCCGCCCCCTCGGGCATCTCGGCGACGAACCACTGGGGAGTGGAGTCGATTCCGAAGCCGCCCACCGCCGCCGGCGGCGTGTCATACAGCGGTTGCAGGTTCGCGCGCGACTCCGCCGCCCGCAGCGCGTTCGATGGACGGAGCTTGACGAGCACGCGATTCGTTTCGGCGGGCGCCTGTTGGTTGTTCGGCACGACTTCCCCCGTTGTCCGGCTTCGATGTCGTTGTTCGATGTTCCGCGGATTCTACACGAAACAACAGGTTCACGACGGGAGCTTCGACGGCGGCTTCGAGAAACCTGCCAAGATTCGCTCCAGGTGCAACAAAAAGGAGGGACGGTCCGTAGGAAAGAAAAGATCCTGAGCCGGGGAAGCCTGCCCATGCTCCAGCTCGTGAGCGCCCGAGCCCTGGACTCCCCGGGATGGGAAGAGGCGAAGCGGGCACATCTCGGAACGCCACCCCCCACGACCGCGCCTCGGTCCAGGGGCTCGATCCCTCGTGCGCCGCGACCGCCTACGGTGCGACGAAGTTCATGACACCCGAGAAGGAGGCAGAAGTGCCGGGTTGCCATCCGCCCCTGCTCGCGCTGCCTCGGAGCAAACGGCGAGTTCCGCTTCGGCAGTGACACAGACGCCGAGGTCCCGCAGCAACCCATCCTGAACGTCATACACCCAACCATGCACCGCCAGCGCCTGGCCGCTCGCCCAGGCGTCCCGCACGACGGTCGTCTGGCTGACGTTCACCACTTGCTCGATAACGTTCAATTCGCACAGGCGGTTGTGCCGCTGCGCCTCGTTGTCCAGCGCGTCGAGCTGCGCCTGGTGCTTCGAGCGGACGTCCTGTACATGGCGCAGCCAGTTGTCGACCAGCCCCAGCTTTTCGTTCCGCAGGGCGGCCAGCACCCCACCGCAGCCGTAGTGCCCACAGACAATGATGTGGCCCACCCGCAGGACCTCGACGGCGAACTGGAGGGTCGAGAGGCAGTTCAGGTCCGTGTGGACAACCAGGTTTGCAACGTTGCGGTGGACGAACATCTCTCCAGGCGGCAGGCCCACGATCTGGTTCGCCGGCACGCGGCTGTCGGAGCATCCGATCCAGAGATACTGCGGCGCCTGCTGACGGGACAGGCGCTTGAAGAACTCGGGGTCCTGCCGGGTCATCTCGGCAGCCCACCCGCGGTTGTTTGCAAACAGATGGCTCAGAACCCGCATCTCGACGCCCTGCCCTTGCACCGCCTGCTTCGATTCGCCTGTTGCATCAAGAGTCCCCCTTCCCGCGGAATCTTACCACCCTGGGAAAATGCCGCCTGGTCTGGTCCGCCCCACCCACATCCTGGGAAGCACGCGTAGAGACGCCCCTGTCGATGGACGACGCCGGTTCGGAGGTCACGGGGATGGCGGGCGTCTCCTCGGAGGATAGACCCTTTCCTCCGGTGATCCACACCTTCCTCCGGCAACCCACACCCGGTCTTGCCATATCGAAGGCCATCTCCTTCGAAGAGACGCCCCGCCATTGGTGGACTCCGAGAGGGTCTCAATGACCGGCTGGGGCGTCTCTACGCGCTCTGCCGAAAGCGTGTGAAATCAGGTGGCGTGAGACTCCGGGAGGAGCCTCCGCCTACTCGCCACATTTGGCGGCCCGCTCCTGAGAAGTATTTGGTAAGCATGGCTAACTCCCTGGACTGGAGGCTTCTGTCCCTCACCGGCAGACAACAAGGCGCGTAATGTTCGTCCCACTATCCTTCGTACGGCTGATCACTTCTGGGAGCGTGGGGAATCTGCTCGTCGAGCGATTGGCGATACCGTATGCAGCCACGAAGGAACTCCGGCCAGGAGGGAACGACAGGAAGCGGATCCGATTGCTCCGGAAGGAGCGACCACAACGCCGGATGGTGCCAGCACAGGCCATGACCCGTGCTGTCGCGATGTTCGCGAATCCCCTGCCGCAGCCGTTTCACCTCGGCGATGAGCTGCTCCCTCGACATGCCTTCAAGATCAGCGTCCATGATGCCTCCGAGTCTTACCATCCAAGCGACCGTCCACCTCTCAGCATATCCTGGGGAGCACGAGTAGAGACGCCCCGGTCGGTCGATGGACGACACCGGTTCGGAGGCCACGGGGACGGCGGGGCGTCTCTTCGGAGGGCAGACCGCTTCCCTGGCAAACCACCCTGGATCTCGTTGACCTCGCCGGAATCTGA
>DASQEB010000502.1:0-2445 GCA_035633875.1 Thermoanaerobaculia bacterium | reverse complement strand
CAAACAGCGTGATCTCGTGTTCCTGGACCAGCGCGGAAGCGGCCAATCCCATCCCCTGAAGTGCCCCCTGCCCGGAAGCGAGGACAACCTCCAGGGTCTGCTCAGCGATCTGTTCCCCGTAGAGATCCTCCGGTCCTGCCTGCCCGAGCTCCAGGCCAAGGCCGACCTCACGCAATACACCACCGCGATCGCCATGGACGACCTAGACGAGGTCCGTGAGTGGCTCGGCTACGAGCGGATCAACGTCTTTGGCGGCTCCTACGGCACCCGGGCGGCGCAGGCCTACATGCGCCAGCACCCCGAGCATGTGCGGAGCGCCGTGCTCGCCGGGGTGATGACCGCCGATGCCCGGATGCCCCTCTACATCGCCCGGCAGGCGCAGGAGTCCATGGAGAAGCTCTTCGACGACTGCATGAAAGAGGAGAGCTGCCGCACGGCCTTCCCCAACCTGCGGAATGAGTTCCGGGCGGTGATCGATCGGCTCCGGAAGGAGCCCGTCCGTCAGACGGTCCCCCATCCAAAGACCGGCCAGCCGATCGAGCTGTCGATCGCCCACGGACCGTTCACCACCACGCTGCGCTCGATGCAGTACTCTCCGTTCAAGTCGGTCCGCATCCCGCTCTACATCCACAAGGCCTCCCAGGGGGACTATGCGCCGATGATCCGGGAGGCCCTGGAGTACTTCAACGACACGGAGTGGGCGATCGGACAGTACCTCTCGATCACCTGCGCCGAGGACGTGGCCCGCTTCGGGCCAGCGGACGTACCGGCGCAGATCGCGGGCACCTACCAGGGGGACGACCGCATCCGCCAGCAGGTGGCGGCCTGCTCCTTCTGGCCCAAGGCCCGGGTCGCGGCGGATTTCTGGGACCCCGTCCGCTCCACGGCGCCGGCGCTGATCCTCACCGGCTGGCTCGACCCGGCGACGCCGCCCGAATGGGCCGTCGAGGTCAACCGCCAGCTCCCGAACAGCCTGAACGTGGTGATCCGCGACGCCTCCCACGGGCCGGGCGGCCTCTCCAACGCCACGTGCTACCCGAAGCTCATCACCGACTTCATCGCCAACGGCACGCCCGTGGGGCTGGATACCTCCTGCACGAAGGAGATGAAACGGCCGGCGTTTCTGGTGAAGGAGGAGGAAGAGAAGCGGGAGGGCTGAAGCTCCCCATTTTCCCTCTTCCCGCGCCCCCAGGGCGCCGTTCGAATAGCCCAGGGCGGAAGCCCTGGGCGGCAAGGCAGGCGGGCCGGTAGAGGTTGGCCGTCCCAGCGCCGCACCGGGGACGGCCCGCACCGGCAACAGGCCGCGCCGTACCCCGCCCAGGGCTTCCGCCCTGGTCTACCCGAACAGCGCCCCAGGGGCGCGAAATAGAATCCCCGCCAACCATGAGATTCCCCCTCCGCGCCTGGCTCCTCTCCGCCCTCCTCCTCCCCGCCCCCGCCCTCTCCGATCGGGCACGCCTTCTGGAGACCGACAGGGAGGCGGCCGAGGCTCGGGTGGAGATGGTGCTCGCGGCGCGAAGTGAGATCCTGGCCGAATCCTTCATCGTCGGGGACGACCCGTTCTCGCTGACCAGCCTGTCCCTGTTGCGGGACGCGGCGCGGCAGGGAATCAAGGTCCGGATGATCGTGGACGCCCAGTGGAACAAGATGCCACGGGCCGTTCAGGCCCACCTCCTGGCCGAGGGGATCGAGATCCGCCTCTACCACCCCTTCCGGCTCGACAAGCTTCACTGGATCACCCGGCGGATGCACGACAAGCTGCTGGTGGTGGACGGCGTGGAGCTGCTCGCCGGCGGACGCAATATCGAGAGCCCCTACTTCGGCCTGGGCCGGCAGCTCCGGCGGCGGAACTACATCGACGTCGACCTCCAGGTGGAGGGGGACTCCGCAGCCGAAGCCCGCCGCTACTTCCTGGAGCTGTGGGAGAGCCGGGAGGTGAAAGAGGCCCGGTCCCGGGCAACGCCCGGCGAGATGGCGGAGGCCGCCCGGGAGCTGGACAGGCACAAGGCGTGGCTCGACGCCCGCATCGAGGCAGCGCGCAACGACCCGGACCGCCGGCCAGCGGAGCTGGCGGAGGTGGGGCCGGTCCGCTTCCTCCACGATCCGGTCGGCCGCAAGGGCAGGGACCGCGGCGTGGGGCACGAGCTCCTCGACCTCCTGGACGGCGCCCGCGAGTCGGTGGTCATCGAATCCCCCTACCTCGTGCCCTCGAAAGCCTTGCAGAGGGGGCTCGCACGGACCCTCGCCCGGGGCGTCCGGGTGCGGATCCTCACCAATTCCCTGGCCACGACGGACAACCTCTGGCCCCAGGCCGGGTACGCCGGACACAAGGAGGGCCTCGTACGGAGCGGCGTCGAGCTGTGGGAGTACGCGGGGCCCGAGTGCCTCCACAGCAAAGCGGCCGTGATCGACGGGGAGACGGTGATCGTGGGCTCCTACAATCTT
>DASQEB010000501.1:0-2700 GCA_035633875.1 Thermoanaerobaculia bacterium | reverse complement strand
TCGCCGGGGCGGAGAGGCAATCGGCGGGGGCGGACGCAGAATTCCCTGGGGCGGAGAGGCATTTCGCCGGGGCGCAAGCGGAGCTCGCGAGGGCGGAACCGCAGCCGGGGTGGACAGAGATTTCGGGGCTCACCGGGATCGTCCGCGGGCCCTCGCCACATACACCACGTGCCGGGGACCGCCCTTGCCCGGGCGTCTCGTCTCCACGTCGAAGCCGGCGAGGCGGAGACGGCGGGGGAAGGATGGATCGGGGTCCTCGGACCAGACGGTCAGGACTCCTCCCAGTTCCAGGGCCTCCCGGGTGGTCCGCAGGGCCGCGTCCCCCCAGAGGGGGTCACTTCCGGCCCGGGGGCCGCTCCGGGGGCCCTCGTAGAGATCGAGGACGATGGCATCGAAGCGGTCCTTTCCACCGGACCGGGCAGCGTGGGCGATCGTGGCGGCCACGTCCTCCATCCGGATCGTCACCCGCCGGTCCGCCACGGCCTCGCCGGTGAGGAAGGCCAGCGGGCCGCGGCACCAGCGGGCGACGGCCGGGGTGATCTCCGCGACCGTGACCCGCGCCCGGCCGGGGAGGGCGTCCAGGGCGGCGCGCAGGGTGAAGCCCATCCCCAGGCCGCCGATGAGCACTCTGGGATGGGGCCGGTCCGCCACCTCCTTGCAGGCGATTTCGGCGGCGGCGTCCTCCGTCAGGTGGAGCGCGCTGTTCATCAGCACCCGGCCGCCGACGGTGATGACGAACTCCCTCTCCCCCCGCTGCCGCAGCTCCAGGGGGCCTTCGGGGGTATCGACGCGGTCCAGGGTCTGCCAGGGGCGGGTCATCGTGGCTCCCGGCTATTTATATAGGAGCCCGGGAGGGCGCGCAGGAATGGTTATGGAGGAGAGATCCCGAGGGGGTAGACCGGGAATCGAAGCAGACAGCGGTTGTTGTCGCGGCTCGTCTCCGTCTCCCGGCCCTGGGCGGTGGTGACCTTTTGGATGGTCTGCGGCACGGGCGCGAAATCTCTGGGGATCCGGAAGTGGACTTCGACGGAAAATGTCTCGCCGGCAGGGACGGTTCCCAGATTGCAGGGGAAGCCCGAGCAGGAGCCTCCCACGCTCACCCTCTCGAACCCGGTTGGCGTCGGATCCGGCAGGATGACTCGGGTGGCCGGGCCGTTCCCATCGTTCTTGACGACCAGGCTCGAGGTCACCGTATCGCCCACGACCGCCAGCTCTGGGCCTGTCTGGACGCAGGTCAGGTCGGGGAGGAGGATCTGGGCGTCCTCCTCGGCCCGCAGGACGTTTCCCTCCGGCGGGACGGCCTCGACCCTGTAGACCGTCCGGCCCCGGCCGCCGAAGCGGACCTGGCCTTGAAGGGTATAGATCGCGTCGCCTCTCCGGGGCAGGACGGTCGGGAGGGGGCCCGACACAGGGATGCAGTCTCCGCAGGTCTCGCCCCGGCACGAGGCGATCCGCCCGAGTTGCGGTGGGGGGCGGTGGCGGATCGCGGTTCCGGCGGGGGCGTTGCCAACGCGAAGGCAGTAGGTGAGGGTCTGCCCTTGCAAGGCGGTCCCGATGTCGCCGATCAGATCGAGGTTCAAGGTGAGCGGTGAAGGATCGTCGGAGCAGTCCAGGAGAGAGACCACGCCCGCCCTGGCCCCGGCCTCGAAAGCGCCGGCCACGGCGGTCTCGCCGCTCAGGGCCACCGAGAAGCCGAACCGGCCGGCCGCGCCTTCCGGCGGTGGGATCCGCTTGGGCGGGCCCCAGACGCCGGAGCTCAGGAGAAAGAGGAAGGCGGCCCCGTTGCCGCCGTCGGCCAGGGAGGCGCCCGCCAGGAGCCGGTCGCCGCTCAGGGCCACAGCCCCGCCGAAGAGGTCGCCGCTCCGGGCGCTGGACCCGGCGGTGAGCCTCGTCGGTCGCTCGCGCCATGTCTCCCCCTCCCGCTCGAAAATCACGACGGACCCCGCGTCCGTGAGCCCGCTGTGATCGTCGCGCCGCGCCCCGGCCACCAGGGTGCCGCCCTCGAGGGCCAAGGCGAATCCGAGCTGGTCCCCGGCCGCGGCATCCGAGGCGGTCAGGGTCTGGACCTCGGTCCACCCGCTCTCCGCGAGCTCGAAGACGTGGACCGCTCCCTCTCCCCCACCCCTGCCGTCGGCGAAGGGGGCACCCACCGCCAGGGTTCCCCCGTCCAGGGCGAGGGAGGTTCCGAAATTGTCGAACGGTGCGGTCCGGGAGGAAACGATCTTCTGCGCAAAGGACCAGCCCTGGTTCGTCCTCGTAAAGAGGTAGACAGCCCCCGAGTCCGTCCCCTGCCCGCTGTCCAGCGGGGCTCCGACCGCGAGGAAGCCGTCGCGCAGGGCCACGGCGGCTCCGAACTGGGCCCCGGGCGTCGCATCCGGAGCGGTGATCTTGACGGGCTGCTCCCCCACGAGTCCGCTCCCCGCGTACACGTAGACCGCTCCCGCGTCCCGCGCTCCGGGGGCATCCCCGAAGCGGGCGCCCACCGCGAGGATTCCTTCGCTGTCCACCGCGAGGGAGAAGCCGAACTGGTCGCCCGGGGCGGCGTCCGGGGCGAAGAGGTCCCGGTTGCGCAAGCCTTCGACGAAGAGCGCGACGGAGCCGGCGTCCTCGGTCCTCCCCTGTGGGCCGTCGCCCAGATTGGCCCCGGTGGCGACGATCACCCCTCCGATGCCCGCCGCGACGCTGCATCCGAGCTGCCCG
>DASQEB010000500.1:0-9266 GCA_035633875.1 Thermoanaerobaculia bacterium | reverse complement strand
CCCCGACGATCCCCTGGCGCCTCCGCATGCTCCTCGCCGGTCTCGCTGTCCCTGCATTGCTGCCGCTCGGGGGTATCGCGGTACTCTTCCAGATCCTTCTCCGGCATCGCTTGTGGCCGCGGGTGAAGGCTGCGTGGAGGGAAACCAACAAAGCCATCAATACGGTATCTTGAAGCACTGTGGAACCAGAATACGCCACCCCGCCGCAGGTCCGCGAGAGTGATCGTCTGCTCGCCGTCTATCGCCGATGGCGGCGAGCTCAGAGACTGCGGTCCTTCTGGGCCTGGCATCGGTTCTCGCAGCTCACAGACATGACGATGGGGTTCTTATCCGTTGCCACCGCCGTCCTGATTCCTCTCGACGGAGCGATCTGGCGATACCTGGACATCTCCTTTTCCTGGTCGATTTTGGCTCCACGATCCGGCACTGCCGTCTCGCTCCTCTTCTTCTGTGTCTGTGCCTTTAACGGAGTTCTCCTCCATCTCTATATCTCCCGGAACACACCGGATGAAAAGAAGTGGCCGCGATGGCTTCGAATCCTACGCGCGCTCTTTGGAGGATTCCCTGTCGCGGGTCTGTGCGTGGTCCCCCTCTGGCGGAGATTTTGGGAGAGTAGATCCGACCCTATACGTGCGTCAGAGGAGTTGAACACCGAGAGCGATCTCGACGGAGTGAGCTCGCGTCATGTGGCCCTTTCGAAACACTGGATGGATTTGGTCGGGTCCCAATGGCTGCTCCCCTGGCTGTTTCTCAGCGGAACCGCAGTCTTCCTGGTTGCAGCGTGTTGGCTTGCTGGCCGCGCGGCACACAGTCCAGGAGCCCACCGCCTTCTGATTGCCGCTTCTTCGAGCCTCCACCTTGTAGCCTTCACTGTGTTCCTCCTCCACGCGAGGAGGGAGGCGTCGCGTCTGCGTTTGTCACGCCGGGCCTCGATCGCCCTAATAGCTATATCGGCCCTATGGCTTTTGCCATTGCCGTACTTTTTTCTCGCCTTTCTTCTCTACTTCCCGATGAGTCTCAAGCCTTCGAACACTTTGATCTCCGAGGCGCTGATTCGAGAAAAGGTGGCCGGCAGATCCCCTCTCTGGCTCCGTTTCGAGGATCGGCTTCGAGTCCTTTGGCCCGAAATTTCTCCCCTGTGGCGCTGGTGGAGCCCGCCACGACCAGTTGATCGGGAAGTCGAAAGATCCCAGGAAGAGGACCGGATACTAAGGCTCTATAACCTGGAAAGCTATAGCCTAGGCTTCGACGCTGCGGCCCTCGCCTGGGCCCTAGTATGGATCTCCGAGCATCAGCCTGTCTGGAGTCAGGGGCTGGGGTGGATTCACTGCACCGTGCTCACCATATCTTTCCTTCTCTTCGCCGTGGGATTTTGCGCAGCCGCCGTCCATATTGTCCTGCTCTTTCTCCGTTCTCCGGGCCGCCTGCGCATGCTCGACCGCTATCCTTATGCCAACTACCTGGCGAAGACACAGTTTTGCTGCTTCTTGGGTTGGATCTCCGGCTTAACGTTGCGGACCTACGGCGCAAGGCAGATAGCAGGCATCCTGATCTCCTTCAGCATGCTGCTCGTCCTGCTGAAGTGCTATTACCACCTACTGATGCTTCTTGTGCCACAGGTGCGAAGCCGCCAGCGACCCCTAGACGCGCTCATAGGAATTGCGCTCCTCGTTCTTCTGCCCACTCTGGTCGCGATCAGCCCGGCCTGGGGCTCCTTGACAGCGACCCTTGCCCTTTGGGCCGTCCTCTACCCTGTCCGGGCCTTCCTGCTCGGACGCTTTCTGGTGCCGTGGCTGCTGCGGCCTTTTGCATGGGAAGATCTATTTGCGTCCGGCATCCCCATCCGCCTTCGGGTTCTTCTCGCCAGCCTGGCGGCCCCCGCCGTCCTGCCGCTCGGCGGCCTCGCAGCTCCGCTCCAGATCTTCGCGCGTCACAAGCTGTGGCCGCGAGCGGAGGCTTTCTGGCGGGAGAGGGAGAAACATGAGCTACCTTGAGGAGTACCGGCTCAACCATCTCGCCCGCCACGCCCACGAGGCGGCGAACTGGCAAATCCTGTTCGATCAGATCGAAGGGCAGGATCTTCTCGTCCAGCAGGCGGAACGTACGCAGGGCTTCACCCTCCCCACGGAGAACCTGGAGCGCTACGTCCTGCCGGGCACGATCGCGCTCGAGGACTGGGAACGCTTCATTCGCTATTCGCTCGTGGCGGTGAACCTGCGGGGGCTCGCCGAGGCGCTGACGGAGGAGGGCGTGTTGCGCGCTCTGGTGCGGCAGGGACAGGCTGCGCTGGCAAGGAGCCTCGCGGGACAGTTACCGGACCCGGGCCGACGGGCGGCGGCCCGGGCCGTCCTGGCGGGTGAGGAGGTGGACGCGGGACTCCACGCCGGGCTCGTCCGGGAGGTTCTCGACGATCTGCGCGCTCTTTCCTGCCCCCTTCACGAAGGCACGTTCGAAATGCTGGAACGGGTGGCCCGTTCTCTCGGCCCGGAGATTCAGCAGGAATGGACGGGGCTGACCGACCGGCTCGAGCCGGGACCCCGCAGCCGTCTGTGGCTGGCCCTGGCGGACGGTTGCCGCAGGCGAGGCTGGGAACACCCCGGAGTCCGCCGGGCGCTGCGCGAGGTCGGAGATCCCAAGCTCCTCCTCGAATCCCTGGCGATCTGGCTGACGGAGGGCGATGTCCCAGATCCATCCCTCCTGCGCGAGATCGCACGGGAGCTTCCAGACCCGGACGGGCTTCTCCTCTGGACAGGGCTCGTCACGGTCTTCGGCCGGAGGGAATGGCCCACCACGGAGGACGCCTGGAAGGCATGGGAGGAGCAGGCTGCGGCCGGGCCAGCGGTGCCCTGGACGGTGGACCTCGTGGAGGCGGGGGCCGGCCTGTTCGCGCGGCTCCCGCCCCTCGAGGCGCAGCAGCTTGCGGCGAGCCTGGGAAACCCCGTGCTGCAGGCCGCCTTCCATGTCGTGCGCCTCGAAGGAGCGCCGGACGGGGAGCGGACCCGGGCGGCGCTGGAGGCGGTCCGGAGCGTCCGGATCTGGGGGGATCGCCTGCGGTGGACCCTCCGTCTCCTCCGCTCCTGGCAGGGAGACTCCGGCGAGCGGAAACGGCTGGCCTCCGCGGTGGCCCACGCCCTGCGGGAGCGGCGGTATGTGGCTCCGGCCGAGGACCTGGGCCGGTTCCTCGACGTGGCGGCGGAGGTGTTCCCCCGGGAGCTGAGCCGGCTGATCGGCAATGTGGTCCGGGCGCCGGAACAGCGTCCGGAGACGCTCACGGCCCTCGTGGAGACCGCCAACGCTCCGGCGGTCCTCGCGGGCCTGTTCGAGGAGGCGGAGGCGTACGCTTGCATCGTCGCGCCCACCGAGGCGGAGGCGTTCGAGCTGCGGGCCCGGCTCCTCGTCCGGCTGGCGTGCCGGCTTTGCCGGGCTCGCAACCAGGTCGAACCTCTGGAGGAGGCCGCCGGACGCCTCCTTCCCGAGGAGCGGGACGACCTTTATATTGCCGCCACCCGGGAGCTCGGCGATCTCGCTCCGGCCGGTGAGCTGATCGAAAAAATCCGTTCGCCGAGCAGGAGGACGGCCACCCGCCTGTCTCTCCTGGGAGCGGCTCCCGCCGGAAACGGTTTCGATCCCCGGGCGCTCTACGAGAGCGTGGCCGTGGTGGAGCCCGCCGAAGAGGAGCGGCTGGCCCTCGACCTGCTTGCGGAGCCGCCCCTCGACCCCGAGGCGCTCGTTGAGGGTCCCCTGGCGACCATGAGCAGCAAGGAGCGCCAGGGTCAGGCGCTGATCGATCTGGCCCTCTCCGCCCTGGAGCTGGAGGAGGGCCTGTTCACGAAGGACCGGCGGGATCCTCTCGCCCCGCTCCAACTGGTCCGCCATTCGTTGAGCGCGGTGGGGTCGGACGAGCGCCTGGCCGCCCTGACCCTGGAGCTGCTGGACCTCGCCCGGTTCCTGGAAGGCCCCCGCGCGGTCACCGAGTTTCACGAGGCCGTGGACGTCCTCGCGCTGCGGCTGGAGTCCCTGCCCGGGCCAGCCCGCCTCGAGGCGCTGGAGATCCTTCTCTCCCGCATCCAGCCGGTGCTGCTGGGTCGGCTCGCGGAGATGGGCCGCCGCAAGGCGGTCGTCCGCTGCCGGGGAGTCGCGGAGCTGATCGATTCCATCCTGGATCTGCCGGCCAAGGTGGACGACGGCCCGGGACGGTGCGCTCTGCGGGAGGGCTGGCACGAGTTGCTGCCGTCCCTCTTCGCTGTGGTGGAGACGCTGCCGCCGCGGGCGTGGGCCTTCCTGGCCCACCCCGTCCGCGCGTGGCTGTGGGCTCAGCTCCTCCCGGAATTCAGCCAGCTCCTCGGCTGGGAGAGGATGTGGACGTCTCTCGGAATCCTGGAGAGGATCGTGCCGCGGCGCCTTCGCGAACGGCTCCGCACACGCTGGGCCGCAGGGGAGGCCGAAGCCTTCGCCAGGCGCTGGGACTGGCTCACACCAGAGCAGAGAGAGATCCTGGAGCTTTGCCTCGCGGGACGGGAGGTGTGGCAGGACGAGGCGGCCCGCCTTGCCTCCGCGGCCGAACCCTGCCCTCGAAGGGTCCAGGCCCTCGCCTTTCTGCTCTCTTCCGTGGATCCCGGGCAGGTGCCCGATCTCATTGCTCGTCTGCCCGAGCCCGGCCGGGACGGCCCGGCGGTGAGGCTGATCCGCGGCGCCTGGCTGCCGGCGGCCCAGGCGGAAGCCCTGTTCTCCTGCATGACCAGCCCGGCTTGCCGGAGCGAGGCCGAGATGTTCGGCGCCGCCGGCTCCGGCAGTGAAGATCGCCGGGCGCGCGCCCTCGGCGAGCTCGCCGGCCGGCATGGTCTCGATCCGTCCCACCCCAGGGCTTGGCCAGCCCTGCGGCGGCTGCGGGAGAGGGCGTCCGAGGAGACCTCGAAGGCCGTGGCGGAGTCCCTCGCCGCCTCGCTGCCGGACGCGGGCCGGGAGGGAGGAGAGAGGGCCTTCCGGGTCTGGCTCAACAGCCATCTCTCCCCCCGGAGCCGGCAGGACGGGTTCAAGCAGCGCTCGGCACGGGTCCGGGAAGCGATCTCCCGCGCTCTGATCTTCCCCTCGTCCCGCGAAGCGAAGACCCGGCCGGAAACCGAACCCGCCTCTGCGGACGCGGAGGGGGACCGCCGAGCGCCGCGCCAGATCTACGCGCGGTGGACGCGCGGGCGCCGGCTGCTCCCGAAGCGGTCCGACGCCCCGCTCTACGGCCGGATCGGAGCCGGCCTGGCCCTCCTCCTCAGCGTCCTCAGCATTTTTCTGGACGCGTCGATCCGGGAGCCCCTCCAGCCGGGTTTCGGGATCTTTCTTCTGCACCTCGCAGCCTGGGGAGGACTGGTTGCCCATGTCCGGGCCTGCAGGCAACAGACCCGGGCGGCGGGGATTTCCCCGAAGACGCTCCTCGTCCCCACTCTCCTGCTTCTCTTTCCGATCCCGTTCGTCCCTCTCCTCGGACTCTTCCTGTACAGCCGGGCGATCCCGACGGCCGCGGAGGAGACTGTGGTCCGCTGCCTGCGCCAGAGCGCGGCAAGCGCGGACCGCCTTTCCAGGTGGCGGGTGCTGAAGGAGATCCTCCGCCGCTCTCCTCCGCGGCAGAAGGGGCCTGCGCCGGCCCGCGACCTTCGCGACCTGGGGGCGTTCGAGCGCAGGCTTCTCTGGCTGTGCAACATCAAGTCCGCCGCGCTGTTCTTCGATGGCGCCGCTCTGGCCTGGCTGCTGCACGGGGCTGTGGAGAGACACGCCTTCGTCCGGACAGGGATCGATTTCGCGGCTCTGGCCGCCACCTTCACCGGAGCGGGCGGACTACTGATCGCGGCGATCCGTTCCTGGCAGCACTCACCCGGGGAGCGGCCGGGCCTGCTGGCTCCCTCTGCCTTCGGCCTCTACCTGGGAGCCACCCAGCTCGCGTTCGCCGCGGGACTGTCGATCGGCGGCCCCCTCCGCCAGGGAGACGGCCGGCTGGTCGGGGGAATTCTGGCGCTCGCTGGAACCTGCGGCGGCCTGATCTCCGTCACCCGGATCGTCGCGGACGCCTTTCGAAAAGGCAAGGAGAGAACCCGGAGCGCAATCCTCTGGAGCCTGCTCTTCGGCTACGCCGGGATCGCGGGGCTCTCAATGACGAGGGAGGCCGGATCGCGCGAAACCCACCTCGTCCTGCTGCAGATCTGCGTGGCCATTCTTCCCTGGGCGGTCCCGCTCGTGGCGCTCCGGCAGTTCCTGGACGCGCTTCTCCGTCCATACGCGCCGCGCGACATGCTGTCCCCCAAAAGGCCGGCGCAGGTCCGGAGGAGCCTCGCCATCCGCCTCCTCTCGGTGGCCCTGCCGCTGGGGGGCCTCCTGGTCCCCGCCTGGAGCCGTCTCCGCACCGTTGCACCCAGGGACTGATCCATTTCAGGCCTGCTGGGGATCGTTCAAGCCTCGAAGCGGTTCGTTGGCTGCCCTCAGCGGCGTGTTTCACTCCTGCAGCGAGCCGTTTTACCTCTGCAACGGCCCGTGGTCAGCCCTGAACGGCCCGTTTGCGCCCTTGAACAGCTCATTCATCCCTCGAAACCAAATGTTTCAACCCTTGCAACGGTCCATTGTGCGCTTGTCATGAGGCGTTTCAGGCCTGCAACGGTCCGTTCCACCTCTGCAACGATTCGACGAGGCGGTACGTCGTGTCCGTCTTCTCCCGACGGCCCTCGTTGCAGCCGTGAAGCAGTGAGAGAAAGAGTTATCGCAGAGGAGAGAGGTCTTTCCCGCCCGACTCGATCGATGATCGCCGAGCTCCTGCTCCTCAATCAGGAGAGCCCCGCGAGAACGCGGAGAATCCGCTCGTGGGCTCCCCGGAAGCTGACCTCCACCTCGTCCTTCTTCTTGAGGAAGTCCAGGAAGCTCAGGTGATAAAGGCGGTAGCGCTTCTCCTTCGTCCCTCCGTCTCCGGCGAACGTCTCCTCATGGAGGAACGCCTGCCAGTCCTTCAGGACGGAGAGGACGCGCAGCGGGTCGTCCACTCCCGCGAACCGCTGGACCGCGTCGAGCGGCACGGGCTCGGAGACCACGGTGAGGGCCATGATGACGGGCAGCTTGTACCGGAGCCAGGCCTCGCCGTCCTGCGCCTTGATCCGGTTCCAGTGGTCCTGGTAGTAGCTCTCCAGGCCCTGCGGAATCTCCTCCAGGGGCCGCTCCGCGTAGGAGCCGTTCGCGATCTCGGGGATGACGTGGTGGAGATACATGAAATTTCCCTCGCTCTTCTCCACCATCTGCTCGACGAAGGCCGCTTCCGGGAGCGCCTTGACGCGGAGGTAGACCTGGATGCCCGGCAGCGTGAGCTGGTTCCGGACGAATTCCTCGACGTCGGCCAGGTTGTCGCGGGAGCCGTGCTCGAGATAGAGCGTCTTCTGCTGGCAGTGGATGCGCAGCGGCAGCTCCGTTTCGCTTTCCCGCCGGCTGGTGACCACGAAGACGATGCCTGCCGGCAGGATCTCGGGCAGGCAGAGGGTATTCGCGCGCGACGCAAGGCCCGCGCGGTCAGCCTCGTCCAGGGCGTCTACCAGGACGAAGACCCGTTGGTCTTCCCGCAGCCGCTTCGAGATCTGATCGAGCAGGGTCATCAAAAATCCGGAGTCCCGCGTCGCATCGGGAGGCAGCGAGGAGAAACCCAGGCGATGCCGCGTAATGAGTTGGGCGCAGACGCTCCGCAGGAAGTCCGCCGTGCCAGCGATGTTGCGGGTGCGGATGTTGAAGTGGTGGGCGTGGCCTTCGTTTTTCACCATCGCGGCCAGGAGCGAGGTCTTTCCGATCCCCGGGTCACCACGGACGAAGAAGTAGCCGCGGGGATTGGCGCTCGCGAACTGATGGATGGCCTCGAAGACGAACTTCCTGCCCACGAAACCTTCGGTCTTCTCCTGGACGTAACCCGAGAAGTCGCGGATCTGCTCCGTGATCTGGTGGGGAACCTTCTGGACGTCGAGGACGCGCTCCGCACGGAGGAACGTGACAGGAAGGGCCCACTCCAAGGACCTGGAATCGTTCCGGTGGACCGCCAGCCTCCCCTCGGTCACGGCGGCCTCCACGTCGTCCCCCGCGGCCATCCGACCATAGAGAGCACGGCTGAAGGCGATCGCTGCCGCATCCGGGATGGCGTGCTGCATGGCCACGACGGCCAGGAGCCCTCCCTTGACCAGGGCGGTGGCGACCCCGGAGAAGGGATCGAGGCCCGCTCCGGGAGCCGGACGGGCCGTATGGCACGCGTTGAGGACGACGAGCGCAGGCGGCCGCGGAAGCTGGAGGTGGAGGGCGAGATCGCGTCCCGAGACCGGTTGCACAGCCCCTTCCGGCGTTTCGAAAAGCAGCTTTCCCTCGGCGGAGTGCGCGTCGAACGTTCCGTGGCCCATGAAGTGGAGGACGTGGGCGGGCCGGTCTAGCAGGGCGTTGCGCAGCGTCTCCACCGAAGCGCGCGGAAGGAAGCCCACGTCCACCCCCGGCTCTTTGGCCCAGCTCTCCTCGATCTGGAGTCGTTCCTTGTCCAGGTCGAGCTTCGCCACCCCCTGGGGGTTCGCCATCGCGACCAGCACGCGGAGGGGACCTTCGAGAGGGCTCGGGACGACCGGCCGGTCCACCTCCAGGTAGCGAACGATGGGCGTCGAGCGGTCGAGCCCAAGGAATCCGCCTCGCGGGTCCGGGAGCAGCTCCCAGGGAAGCGTGCCCAGCGCGGCGAGGCCCGGAGCCGAGGGATCGAAGCGGAGCCGGATGCTCAGCCCCTGGCCGCTCCCGCGGACCAGGCCGAGGCTCTGGAGGAAGAGAGCGAGCACCTGCCCCTGGAAAACCGACCGGAAGAGATCCCTCGCTTCGGCCTCCGGATCAGCGGCTGCCAGTTGGGAGCTCTCCTGAATGACCTCGCGGGTTTGCCCGGAGGCAGCCCCCGGCAGACCATTGTCCAGGTGCGTGCGGTCCCCGGGCGGCCGGAAGAGCCCGCTCCCCTCGCCGGCGGGCGAGGAGACGCGGATGCGGTAGGCGCCTTCGCCGGCGGGCTCCAGTCCGAGGGTGAAGTCCTGGTAGTCCATCGGTCAGATCTCCGGGTCTCTCAGCTCCACACCGACCAGGCCGCCACCTCGCTGGGAGCCATTCCCGATCGCAGGCACTCGTCCCGGGCGTGCCCTAGAGCCGCGGCGGCGGTGTGGGTTTGCAGGTGCCGGTAGAGGGATTCCATGAACAGGACGGCGTCCTCGTCCCGGACCGCGTAGCGGGCAGCGATCACCTGG
>DASQEB010000499.1:0-4266 GCA_035633875.1 Thermoanaerobaculia bacterium | reverse complement strand
GAGCCGGAGACGACCACGACCTGCGGCCGGGGCCAGCCGAGCAGCTCGTAACGCTCCACCGCCGATTTGTGGACCGCCGTCAGGTCATCCGGCGGCTCCTCGATCGTCTCGTGCACCAGCCCGGTCAGGTCGTCCATAGGGTCCATAAGCGCCTATCCTAACGTCCTGTCCCCGGTCTTGTCCTCTTCCTTCGCCGCCGGTGGAGGGGGATGCGAGCCGGCCCTCTCAATTTGTGTTTTATTTTGCAAGTGCTATATTCAAGCCCACGGCGGCGGCTTCCCACGAGCTTCATTTCAGAAAGGAGATCGTATGAAGAAGATGGTTCTTGGGCTCTCCCTGGCCCTGGCAGCTCTCGGCTTCCTCATGATGTCTCCAGCGGTCGAGGCGGCGGACTCGCCGCAGACCGTGCCGCGAGCCCTGAGCGCCGCCGACCAGGCCTTCCTCGCGTCCCTCGCCGCACCGGCAAAGCCTGCGGCAGCTCCGGCGCCCGCGGCAAAGCGTCCGAGTGGCCTGGAGAAGGCTCTCTGCAGCGCCACGGCGAGGTGCTGGGATGGCACCACCCGCAGGTGCGACGGCAACAACAGCGCGACCAGTTGCACGGCCGTGGACAGCGTTTGTCCGACTCAGAGAGGCTATGTCACCTGCGACGGCGGCACGCAGTTTTGCCCGGAGTGCCCCACTCCGGGCGGCTGTCCGTCGACCTGGTGCACCGACCAGGACGAACAGAACTGCGCGGCGGGCTGCTTCCCCTGTGACTATACATTCACCTGCAGCTCGACGAACTGCACCGAAAGTTGCCGGTGCAATTTCAGGACCTGCCCTGTGTAGGATCGAACCACGCGCGTCGGCTGCCCCGCCCGCGGCCGGTCCCATGGGCCGGCCGCGCCTCCCGTCTTCAACCCCCTCGCCCTTCTCGGATAGGCTATAGCCTCTCGCCTACGGGAGAGTGGAGGGGAAATCCGAACCCATGTCCGAGCTCGACGAGCAGATCCAGAACCGGCGGGAGAAGCTTCAGCGTCTGGTCGACGCGGGTGTCCAGCCCTATCCCCACCGCTTCGAGTGGGACCTGGAGCCTACCGGGGTCCACGCCACGTACGGGGGGAAGACGGCCGAGGACCTGGAAGCGGCGGGCATCCGCCTGCGGGTGCCGGGGCGGGTCCGCTCGATCCGCCAGCACGGCAAGAGCATCTTCCTCGACCTCCACGACGGCCGGGAGAAGCTCCAGCTCTTCGTGAAGAAGGACCGTCTCCCGGAAAGGGCCGCCCTGATCCTGGAGAACCTGGACCTGGGCGACATCGTCGGGGCCGCCGGCACGGTCATCCGGACCCGGACAGGGGAGCTGTCCCTGATGGTGGACGACCTGACGCTCCTCGCCAAGGCCCTGCGCCCCATGCCGGAGAAGTGGCACGGCCTGGCGGACGTCGAGCTGCGCTACCGCCAGCGCTACCTGGACCTCGCCTCGAACGAGGAGTCGAGGAAGGTCTTCGAGGTGCGGGCGGCGATCGTCAAGGGCATCCGCGAGTTCTTCGACGCCCGGGGGTTCCTGGAGGTCGAGACGCCGATGATGCAGGTGATCCCGGGCGGGGCCACGGCGCGGCCTTTCAAGACGCACCACAACGCCCTGGACATGGATCTCTACCTGCGCATCGCGCCCGAGCTGTTCCTGAAGCGGCTCCTGGTCGGCGGCATCCCGCGGGTCTACGAGATCAACCGGAACTTCCGCAACGAGGGGATCTCCACCCGGCACAACCCCGAGTTCACGATGCTCGAGTTCTACTGGGCCTACGCCGACTACCGGGACATGATGGACCTGACCGAGGAGCTGCTCTCCGGCCTGGGGGGGATCGCGCTGGGGGTTCTCGGCAAGGAGCAGCTCACCTGGGAGGGGCGGCCCATCGACCTCACCCGCCCCTGGAAGCGTCTCTCCATGCGCGAGGCCATCACCCACTTCGCCGGGGTGCCGGCAGGTCGGCTGGAGACGGCGGACTCGGTGCGCGCCGTCCTCGAGGAGAAGGGCCTCGACATCCCGCCGGGCGGGAGCTACGGCCACCTTCTGATGGGCCTCTTCGAGGACACGGTGGAGGAGCACCTCTTCGATCCGACTTTCATCACCGATCACCCCACGGACGTCTCTCCCCTCGCCAAGCAGCGGCCGGACGATCCCCGGTTCACGGAGCGCTTCGAGCTCTACCTCGCCGGCATGGAGGTCTCGAACGCCTTCAGCGAGCTCAACGACCCGGACGTCCAGGCCGAGCGCTTCCGCCAGCAGGTGGCGGCGCGCGAGGCGGGGGACGTGGAGGCCCACCTCTACGACGCCGACTACGTTCGCGCCCTGGAGCACGCCATGCCTCCGGCGGCGGGCAACGGCATCGGCATCGACCGGCTGACCATGCTGCTGACGGACCGGCAGTCGATCCGGGACGTGATCCTGTTCCCGTTGATGAGGCCGGAGTGAAGCCACTCCTCCTCAGCCGGCTCCCCTTCCCGGCCCTCCTCGCGCTGCGCTACCTGCGCAGCACCCGGCGGGACGCCTTCGCGAGCTTCCTTTCGGCCGTGGCGGCGGGGGGGCTCGCTCTGGGAGTGGCGGCGCTCATCGTGGCGCTGGCGGTGATCTCGGGTTTTCAGAGCGCCCTGCGCTCGGAGCTCCTGGGCCGCACGCCGCAGATCGAGGTGGAGCTGCCGCCGGACGCGGACGCGGAGGCCGCGCGGGACGCCGCCCTGAAGGTCCAGGGCGTGGTCTCGGCGCAGATCCTGGTGCGCGGAGGCGGGTGGATCGTAGAGGGAGGCAAGGTGCAGCCGGTGGAGCTGATCGGGTTCGAGGGACGGGTGCCGCCGTCCTTCCCCGGGGCCGCGGGCGCACCGGAAGGGCTCTACGTCCCCTCCGGGCTGGCAGCCCGCTGGGGGCTGTCGCCGGGGCAGACGCTGGAGGTCGTCTCGCCGCGGCCCACGTTGACTCCTCTGGGGCCGCAGCCTCGGGTACGAAGCGTGCCGCTGGCGGGGACCTACGACGCGGGCCGCACGCAGGAAGAGAGGGAGCGGGCAGCCCTGCCGCGCAAGGTCGCCGAGACCCTCCTCGGCGGGACGCACCGGCGGATCGAGGTGGCGGCCCGGGACCTGGACGAGGCCCTGGAGGTGGCGGACCGGCTGCCGGCCGCGCTCCCCGAAGGGAGCGTCGTCCGGACCTGGGAGGACCTGAACCGCCCGCTCTTCTTCGCCCTTCGTCTGGAGAAGCTGGTGACGTTCGTGGCAGTCTCGCTCATCGTCCTGGTGGCGAGCCTCGCGCTGATGGCGGACCTCGCCCTGATCATCTCCAGCAAGCGGCCGGAGATCGGCATGCTCGGGACGATGGGCGCCACCCCGGCGGCGCTGCGCCAGGCCTTCGTGCTGCTCGGCGGGCTGGTGGCGGGGATCGGGGTGCTGGTGGGGACGATCCTCGGCGTGGGCAGCGCCTGGGTGATGGACCACTACCGGCTGGTCCGCGTCCCCGGGCGGGTGTACTTCCTGGACTACGTGCCCTTCCTGGTGCAGCCGGAGGACCTGGTGCTGGTGCTGCTGCTGACGCTGCTGCTGGCCCTCGTCTTCGCCCTGTATGCAGCCCAGCGCGCGGCGGCGTTGGACCCGGTGGAGGCGATGCGGCGGTGAGCGTCGCCATCCTCGCCTCGGGCCTGCGGAAGACTTATGCGGACGGCGTCCGGCGGGTGGAGGTGTTGAAGGGGGTGGACATGGCGGTGGAGCCGGGAGAGCTGGTGGCGGTGGTGGGGCCTTCCGGGTCGGGGAAGTCCACGCTCCTGCACCTCCTGGGCGCCCTGGACCGGCCGGACGGGGGCACGATCGAGATCGGGGGGCGGCCCCTGGCGGGCCTCTCGGGGGCGCAGCTCGCCGGCTTCCGCAACCGCACGATCGGGTTCGTCTTCCAGTTCCACCAGCTCCTGCCGGACTTCACGGCCCTGGAGAACGTCATGCTCCCGGGAAGGATCGCCGGCCGCGAGCCGCGGCAGGTGCTGGAGAGCGCCCGCCGGCTGCTGCGGGAGGTGGGGCTGGAGGAGCGGCTCGATCACTTCCCCAACCAGCTCTCCGGCGGCGAGCGCCAGCGCGTGGCCCTCTGCCGCGCTCTGGTGCTGGAGCCGCCGCTGCTCCTCGCCGACGAGCCCACGGGCAACCTGGACCCCGCGAGCGGCGAGACCGTGTTCAACCTTCTCCTGGAGCTCCAGGCCCGCCACCACACGACGGGCATCCTGGTCACCCACAACCCGGAGATCGCGGAGC
>DASQEB010000498.1:0-18830 GCA_035633875.1 Thermoanaerobaculia bacterium | reverse complement strand
GGGCCCGGGGCGCTGCGAGGCGGGGGGTTACGGGCAGGGGAAGGCCGAGGTGTCCTGCACCGGGGCGAAGGCCTTGCCCAAGGGGCTGAAGTACTGCCGCGTGCGGCCGGTCTGCATGTCGGTCGCCATGAGGCGGACCTCGGCGTTGGTCAGGCCGCTGATGAAGAGCCAGTAGTGGCCGTTGACGCCGCAGCCGTCCAGCACCTTGACGCTCAACTCGATGTTGCCCGGGTGGAAGAAGGAGAACTGGCCGTAGTCACTGAACTGCGGCACGGACGTCGCCATGCCGGAGGCCTCTCCGGTGTTCCAGAACGCCTTGACCTGGAACCGCAGGCCGTTCAGGCAGAGGGAGTTGCCGGTCCGCCAACAGGGCCCGGTGGCTTCGATCGGCGACAGGAAACGGTTGAAAACGTGCTCGGCCAGGGCCCGTCCGCTCGTCAGGCCCGCCTGGTTGTCGTACTGCCAGTGGATGCCGCCGTAGATGCGGCTCTGGCCCGCTTCCTCGGCCGCCTGGGAGAAGGTGGAGAAGGAGCGCGTCACGCCCGGCAACCCGTCCGAGGTCGTGGTGAAGGCGATCTGGTCCGTGCCGAAGAACAGCTCCAGGATCTTCGCGCTCGATCCGCTGAACGTGCTGTGCCCGGAGGTGTAGGCCGGGAACGGAGGTGTGGGGATGAGCGGGGTCCAGCCCTTGTCGGGTTTTGTGGCGGGGTTGCCGTCGATATCCGCGTTCTGGATGGCGGTCAACGGCCGCCAGTGGCTGTACTGGTATTTGTGGTCCCACGAAACGATGGCGGCGTCGGCGACCGTGATCCCCAGCAGGGCGAAGAGCCGGGCCTTCTGGATCAGGCTCAGACCCCGCGACTCGGCGAGGTCCTGCGCAATCGCGAGCCAGTGGCCGGGCGGGGTCGCCGTGCCGGGACCGTCCGCCCAGAACAGGGCGATCTGGGACTGCTCGGCGGTGCGGGCGTTGCTGGCGGCACGGCCCAGGCGCTTGACCTCGTTGAAAGCCGCCGTGTATTCGGGGCTGTGAGGCGCGGGCGGCGGTCCGGACCGGAACTCCGAGCCGCTGGTCATCGCCCACGGCTTTACGGTGGGCCAGTTGGGCAGCAGAGCGGAGGCGAAGGCTGGAGGCGTCGGGGCCCACCAGGACCCTCCCATGGGCACGGAGTACTCCACGACGTCCGTGGAGCGGTCTCCCTCCCGCAGGGCCGTGATCGCGTCGGCCACCTCGGTCCCCCAGGCGATGCCGGCGGCCTTGGCCGTGCCGTCCGGAATGGCGCCGAGCGAGGCGGCGAGGGCGGCATCGAAGGTCGCCTCCTGGGCCGGGAAGAGGGCGACCAGCGAGCGGTGGGCCGCCACCGCGGCCGCGGCTTCCGGGGAGGCGCCGGCCGGGGCCGGCTCGTTGACGAGATAAGGCGAGTAGCCGCCGACGATGCCGTTGACCGCGTCGAAGATGGCGACGTGGACGCAGGCCATCGCCCGGCTGGCCTTGGGGGGAGCCGTCTTGTCCGCTCGGATCGCGTCGAGCAGCACCTCGTTCCAGTCCGTCACTACATCGGCACCGGCCGGGCAGACCGGCCCCAGCAGCGCCATGGCCAAGATTCCCAGGCACAGCAGCTTGCGCGTCATAGATACTCCCTCCGTGTGTCGTATCGATTTCCTGATCGGCAGGTTCAACCGGCGAAGACTGAACGCGGCGAGCCCCCTCTGAAGAAGGGTGTTGAAGACTCCAATACGTTACCGGATCGGGGCAAAAAGGGGAAGGAGTGGAGACCGAAGCCCCCGAAGCGGGGGCCCGGCTCGTCAGTACCTCGGGACCGAGGGATCGACCTGGAGGCTCCAGTCGTCGATGCCGCCCGCCAGGTTGATCGCCCGGGAAAAGCCCATCTGGCGCAGGAAGGAGACCGCCCGGGCCGACCGCATGCCGTGGTGGCAGTGGGCCACGATGGTGTCGGCGGGATCGAGTTCGCCCATCCGGTCGGCCAGCTCGTGGAGGGGGATGAGCTTGGCCCCCTCGATCCGGGAGATGTCGTACTCCTGCGGGTTGCGCACGTCGAGGATCGTCACCGGCCGTCCCTGGTCGAGCCAGGCCTTGAGCTCGGGAGCGGAGATCTCGAACTGGGCTTCCAGCCTCTCCTCCTCCCTGGGAACGCCGCAGAACTGCTCGTAGTCGATGAGCCCGCGCTGGGTGGGGTGCTCCGAGCAGATTGGGCACTGCGGGTCCTTGCGGAGCTTGAGCTCCCGGAACTTCATCTTGAGCGCGTCGAACAGGACGAGGCGGCCGAGGAGGGGTTCCCCCACCTCGGTGATCAGCTTGATGACCTCGTTGGCCTGGAGCGACCCGATGATGCCCGGCAACACTCCGAGCACCCCGCCCTCCGCGCAGGAGGGGACCAGCCCGGGCGGCGGCGGCTCCGGGAACAGGCAGCGGTAGCACGGTCCCCGGGCGCCCCAGAAGATCGAGACCTGCCCCTCGAATCGGAAGATCGAGCCGTAGACGTTGGGCTTGCCCAGAAGGACGCAGGCGTCGTTGACCAGGTAGCGGGTCGGGAAGTTGTCCGTCCCGTCCACGACGATGTCGTAGTCCCGGAAAGTGTCGAGGGCGTTGCTCGAATCGAGCCGCACCTCGTAGGGGACGAGCCGGATGTGCGGGTTGACGTCCCGCAGGCGCTCCACCGCTGCGCGGATCTTGGGCCTCCCCACAGCCGAGCGGCCGTAGAGGACCTGGCGGTGGAGGTTCGTCTCGTCAACCACGTCGAAGTCCACGATGCCCAGCGTGCCCACCCCGGCCGCGGCGAGGTAGAGTCCCAGGGGGGAGCCGAGGCCGCCGGCGCCGATCATCAGCACCTTCGCCGCCTTGAGCTTCCGCTGCCCCACCATTCCGATCTCCGGCATGATCAGGTGCCGGCTGTAGTGGCGGATCTCCTCCGGCGAGAGCTCCGGCAGCCGCTCGACGCTGCGGGCCGCCTCCAGGATCCTCATCGCGCACCTCCGCCCGCGATCGACGGGATGATCGAGAGGGTGTCCCCCTGGGACACGGGCGTCCCCTCGCGGGCCAGGTGGCGAACGTCCTCGTCGTTCAGAAAGAGGTTCACGAAGGTGCGCAGGGAGCCGTCGTCCGTGTAGAGATGGCGCTCGAGAGCCGGATGGCGCTGGACGAGGTCCCGCATGGCCTCGCCCACCGTCGTGCCCTCGGCCTCGATCTCGCCGTGCTCGCCGGTGAACCGGCGCAAAGGGGTCGGGATCTGGATGGTCACGCCCACTAGACCGCCTCCTTGTGCAGACCCAGAGAAGAGAAGCCCGAGACCTGATCGATGGCCTCCTCTTCGAACCCCCGCCGGTCGTCGGAGAGGCGCCAGCTCCGGGAGTCGGCCACCTTGCCGCTCTGCACGGACACGATGAGATAGGACACCCCGGGCCACGCGTGCTCGCGGTCGAAATCGCTCGGCCGCGCCGGATGATCTGGGTGCGAATGGTAATAGCCCACGATCTCCAGCCCCAGGGCCCGCGCCTCCTTGTGGGCGGCCAGCACCGTCGAAGGGCTGATGAGATAACGGTTATGGCGGCTCTCGTCCCGCTCGTTGCCCACCGAGAGGACGCGCTCCACCAGGGTCGCATCCGCTTGGGGCTGGCCGATGAGCACGCCGCAACACTCCTCAGGGTAGCTCATGGCCGCATGACGGCCGATCGTCTGCAGATGGCGTGGAGTGATGACCAGGCGGTTCATTCTCTTGCTGGGACCTCCCAGAAACGTTCGGACAGATACTTGTCCGCGCTGTCACACAGAACCGTGACGAGCGTGCCACTTTGCAAACTCGACGCCACCTCCAGCGCCGCCGCCACATTGGCACCGGCCGAGATGCCGACCAGCAGGCCCATCTCCCGGGCGAGCCGCCGGACCATGGCGTGCGCCGCTTCCGTCGCGATCTCCCGGGCCTCGTTCGCCAAGGCCGGATCGTAGATCGGCGGCACCAGGGCGGACGCCATGTGCTTCATCCCCTCGAGGCCGTGGAACGGCGAGTCCGGCTCGACGGAGATCAGGCGGATCTGCCGGCTCCTCTCCTGGAGGAAGCGCCCTGTACCCATGAAGGTGCCGCTCGTGCCCAGACCGGTGACGAAGCAGGTGATCGTCCCCTCCGTCTGCTCCCAGATCTCCGGCCCGGTCGTGCGGTAGTGCGCCCGCCAGTTCTCGGGATTCGAGTACTGGTCGAGGTAAACCCAGCGATCCGGTTCCTCCTCTGCGAGCCGCCGCGCCTCCAGGATCGCTCCGTCGCTGCCCGCCATGGGGTCGGTCAGCCGCAGGTCCGCTCCATAGACGCGGAGAATCCGCTTGCGTTCCGGGCTCGCGTTGTCCGGCATGGCGAGCGTCACGGGGATCCCCTTCGCCGCCCCGATCATGGCGTAGGCGATGCCGGTATTGCCGGACGTCGCGTCCAAAAGGCGCCTGCCCTGGGCAAAGAGGCCCCGCCGCTCCGCGTCCTCCACCATGGCGAGGGCGGGCCGGTCCTTGATCGAGCCGCCCGGGTTGGCGTACTCCGCCTTGGCGTAGAGCCGCACCCCCGGCCGGCCGGTCAGCTCCGAGAGATCGAGGAGCGGCGTGTTGCCGATCAGGTCGAGCAACCGGACGGCGCCCCGTTGCCGGGCGGAGACGGCAAGGCTCTCCAGGGGAAGGGGGATCCTCCGCATGGCCTTCCGGAGACGCTAACAGAGGGCCGAGGGGCTGTAAAGGTGACGATCCCGGTCACGATTGGCTCCTGTATCCTTCCCGGGCCTCGCGGCATCCAAGGTGGAGGAGGAGGACCGACATGGACGACAGCATCCGCACCGGCAGCTCAAGAATCCCCCCGGGCCAGTACGCCACCGACAAGTGGCCCGTCCTCACCTACGGCTCGACGCCGGCGATCCGGCCCGAGGACTGGACGCTCCGCCTCTTCGGGCTGGTCGAACGGGAGACGACCCTCTCCTGGAGCGACTTCCAGGCCCTTCCCCGGGTCCAGGTAAAGGCCGACTTCCACTGCGTGACCCGCTTCTCCACCCTGGACAACCCCTGGGAGGGTGTCGCGACCCGGGAGATCCTGCGACACGTCCGGGTGAGCCCCGAGGCCTCCCACGTGATGGTCCACTGCTATGGCGGCTACACCACCAATCTCCCTTTGGAGGATTTACTCTCCGACCGGGCCCTCCTTGCCGACCGGCACGGCAGCCTGCCCCTCCCCGTCGATCACGGCGGGCCGGCACGGCTTGTCGTCCCCCACCTCTACGCCTGGAAGAGCGCCAAGTGGGTGAACGGCCTCGAGCTGATGGACGAGGACCGCCGCGGCTTCTGGGAGGAGAACGGCTACCACACCTACGGCGATCCCTGGCGCGAGGAGCGCTTCAGCAACCAGGAGACGCGGGAGGCCCACCAGGTGAGGCGGCGGGCGAAGGAGCTCGGGCTGGTGCCGGGGGAATAGGGCCTACCGCCCCAGCAGCGACGGCGGCACCGAGACCACCAGCGAGGCCGCCACCGAGGCTGCCGTGAGGAGCAGGCAGACGAGGGCGGCGAGGACGTGGTTCCCCCGCTCCGGCTTCATGGGATTCAGCAGCATTCCCGCGAGGTACCCGCCGGCGAAGCCGCCGATGTGAGCCCAGTTGTCCACCCGGGCCATGAGGAACCCGAGGACGATCATGAAGGCCGCGTAGTACCAGGCCGTGCGGGTGATGGCCTGGCTGCCCGTCCGCCGGCCATAGTAGAGAAGGGCCCCGAGCAGTCCCAGGATCGGCGCCGACGCCCCCACCGTCAGGTGGAAGGGGTTCCCCATGAAGTAGTTCCAGGCGGAGCTCATGGCGAACCCGCTGACCGTCGAGAGCGTGTAGATGAGGACCATCCGGGCCGCTCCGTACAGCTCGGCCGCCTCCGGAGCGAGGAACCGGACCCAGTAGATGTTGAATCCGATGTGGAGGAGCCCGGCGTGGAGCCACCCGGCGGCGAGGAGGGTCCACCACCGGTCGAGCAGGAACACCGGCAGTGCCCCGCTCGCCCCGAACCGGAGGAGAGCCTCGCCGCTCGGCGCCAGCAGATTGAACAGGCCGCCCATCCGGATCCCCGATGGATCGACCGCCAGCATGGCGACGTAGAGAAAGGCCGTCCCCCCGATCACGATCTGGACGAACCCCAGGTCCTGCCCGAGCTTGCGGAACACGGACGTGAGCCCCCACATCCCGGGGTACTTGCGCCCGCAGTTCCAGCACACCTCGTCATTGACCCCGACGAGCTTCCCGCACGAAGGGCAGAGGGTGGACCCGGTCCGCTGACGGCGAAAGAGCATGGCGGGCGTACTCTATCAGGGGAGGGCAGGGATCGACCGAGCCCTCGGTTGAAACCCGGAAACGAGAACCACGCGACGGAGACTTTTGCAGATCGCGGAATCGCGGTATAGTTCTTTCCGGAAGGAGACGAGATCGTGGTCAAAGGGATCAGGACGGCTGTCGCGAAGTTGAGGCAGGACCCAGAACAATCGGAAGAACTGGGCGTCGAGCCGCAATGCAAAGGCCGCCGATCAGCCGGAGATCTGTTCCGGGAAATCGAACCCCTGGATAATGAATCCGCTGAGGAGATGAGGCGGGCGATCCGTGAATCACGGGAAGAGGCCAGAAGGCGCACAGCCTCTCAGGAGCCTCCGGTCTTTTGATCCGCGTCCTGGACACGAACACCTTCATCGCCTCCCTGAACGGCAACGCCAAGGTGCTGCGGCGCCTCGACGCACTGCTCCCGGAGGACGTCATCCTCTGTGCTCCTGTCTTGGCGGAGCTTGTCTACGGAGCCCGTTGCTCCGCACGCGAGGCGGAAAACCTCGGGAAGCTCGAGGAGCTCTTGGCCAGAACACGTTTTCAGGAGTTCAGCCTTGGTGCCGCGTTCCGGTTCGGGGAGTTGAAAGCAAGTCTTCGAAAGCGGGGGCGGACCAAGGATGATTTCGATCTGGCCATCGCCGCGGTCGCGCTGGACTTGAAAGCCGTCCTCGTCTCAAACGATACTGACTTCCACGACGGAGCCATCACCGGCATCCAAGTTGAGAACTGGCTGGAGCGCTGACTCCGCTTCGCGAGAGTGAGCCCGCCATTCCAGCCGGGCCTCAACCCACCTGCCACCCGGGCTCCCTCGGATCAGGGTCCCGGCGTTCCGGCTCGTCCTGGCCCGGCGACTCGTCGGGGTCCTCCTCCGGGGGCTGCTCATAGGGCGATTCGTCGGGGTCGTTCCAGGGCTCATCCCGCTTCGGGGCATCGACCGGCTCCGCGGGGTCGCGGTCCTCGCGGGGGTCGTAGGGATCGGGAAGATCGTCTTGGATGCTCATGAAGCCATTCCGCCGCAAGAATCGGGCCGCGGGCCTCCTTCTTGCACTCCGCACTGGCATGGGCGCACCGGACAGCTCGCAGTGGCTCCTCCAACTCGTCTGGCTGTTGATCCTGCCTCTCCCCATCGCCTGCGTGGCGTGGACGGTCACGCACGAGGAGATCTTCCGCGAGCCCCGGGAGTACTGCGTCGAGAAGTCCCAGAACGCCCGCTCTCTCTTCATCCGCAAGTTCTTCTATCTCTTCACCTGCGAGTATTGCTTCAGCCACTATGTGACGATCTTCTTCCTCATTCTCACCGGCTACCGGCTGCTCCTGGACGACTGGAGGGGGTACCTCATCTCCTTCTTCGCCGTGGTCGCGGTGGCGAACGCCTACATCAGCTCCTTCGCTCGCCTGCGCCAGGAGGTCAAGTCCGAAAAGCTGGAGGCGCAAAGAAAGGAAAAAGTGCTGGAGAAGGCGGAGAAGGCGGCGGAGGCCGAGAATCAGTCGGACGCCGGGAGCTCCTCCGGGTCCTCCACACCTGCGAGCTCGTCCAGGATCTCCAAGGCCCGGTCGGCATCTTCCTCGTGAACCTCCAGGCGGTTCAGGGCGAGCGGTCTGCCGGTCAGGAGATCGATGGGCGGCAGGCGCTCCTCGAACACGACGGCCTCCAGATCGTGCGACTCGAGGAACGTCCGGGCCAGGTGCGCCTCCCAGGGGGTGATGAAGCGGGCCACGGTGACCAGGACCCCGGTCCGGGGCAGCGGGACGGGCTCCTCCTCCACCAGGGGCTCCGGACGCGGGCTCCCGATCTCCTCCTCCCTCCACTCCGCCCCGCAGTTGCGGCAGATCCAGCGGCGCGAAGGGATCGGCAGCGGCAGCCCGAACAGGATCCAGGAGCCGACGAAGCCGCGGCGGGACCAGCGCTGGAAGAAGACCCGGTCGGACTTGCAGCCGGGACACCGGGGACGGGCGGCTTCCTCGTCGGTCACCAGATAGATCTCCGGGATCGGCTGCCGGCTCTGGAGAAGCTCGGCCGCACGCGTCACATCCTCCTCCCGGACCTGCAGCTTCACCCCGCCCACGGCGTTCGAGAGCGCCCAGTAGAGGCGGATGAAGTTCTCATCCGCGATGACGGAGTGGATCCCCTCGGACTCCAGCCGCGCGCGGGCGAGCTGCGCCTCCCAAGGGGAGGTGAAGGTCTCGACGGTGACGAGCTTTTCCAGATCGAATCGAGATTCGGGCATTTGTGGAATTGTACGCAAATCCCGGGCCGTCCGCCTACTCAGGGGAAGCCGCCGCTCCGGAGAAGGGCCAGGAGCCCCGCGAACAGGGCGACGAAGAAGAGCGCCGTCGCCACCGCGGTCACGATGCCCGCCCGCCGCCCCCTGGCGTGGGCCAGGATCAGGTAGGCCCCCACGGAGCTCAGCAGGGTGAAGACGAAGAAGATGATCGTCGGGATGAGCAATTACCGCCCGCCGTGGAAGCTCGCCCCGCGCCGCGCCATGTCGCGCAGCAACTCCGCCGGCCGGAGCCGCTCGCCGTGCTGGCCGGCGTACCCCTCCAGCCGCTCTACCACCCACGAGAGACCGTGGCGGTCCGCTTCGCGGAGGAGGCCTCCGCGGAAGGGGGGGAAGCCGAAGCCGAAGATGACGCCGATGTCCACGTCGGCCGGGTTCTCGATGATTCCCTCTTCCATGCAGCGGGCCGTCTCGTTGAGCATCTGGAGCCAGCAGCGCTCCACGATCTCCTCGTCGGGGATCGGGCTCCCGTGCCAGTCGAGGAGCTCGTAGACCGCAGAGTCCACCCGCTTGCCCTTCTCCTCGTAGAGATAGAAGCCCTTCCCTGCCTTCCGGCCCAGGCGGCTGTCGTCGATCATCCGCTGGAAGACCGGAGGCGGCTTCAGACGGTCGCCCATGGCCTCGAGCATCATCTCGCTGACGTGCCGGCCCACGTCGAGGCCCACCTCGTCCATCAGGGCGAAGGGACCCACCGGCCAGCCCCACGCGGTCATGGCCTGGTCGACCTGCTCGACTCTCGCCCCCTCCACCAGCATCCAGGCGGCCTCGTTGAGCATCGTGCCGAGGACGCGGGAGGTGAAGAAGCCCGGGCCGTCCCCCACCACGATCACGGTCTTGCCCATCAGCCTTCCCACTTCGACCGTGGTCGCCAGGGTCTCCTGGGAGGTGCCGGGGTGGCGGATGATCTCCAGGAGCGGCATCTTGGCCACCGGGCTGAAGAAGTGCATGCCCACGACGTTTTCCGGCCGGCGGCTCGCCTCGGCCAGGCGGGCGATCGGGAGGGCCGACGTGTTCGAGGCGACGATGAGGTTGTCGGGAGCGACCGCCTCGAGCTCGCGGATGACCTTGTGCTTGACGCCGATGTCCTCGAACACCGCCTCGATGACGAAGTCCACCCGCTTGAACGCATCGTAGTCCACGGTCGGGAGGATCCGTCCCATCGCGGCCTTGGCCTCGGCCTCGGTGGACCGGCGGCGCTTGACCAGGTCCCGGAACTGCTTCTGGGCGAAAGCGTAGCCCCGCCCCACCGCCGCGAGGTCGCGGTCCTTGAGGACGATCGGCATCTCCTTATGGGCGAGCACCTGGGCGATGCCCGCGCCCATGAAGCCGGCGCCGAGCACCCCCACCTGGGGCACCGGCCGGGCCGCCTTCGCGATCTTGCCGGCCCGGGCCTCGACCTCGGTCTTGGCGAAGAAGATCGAGATCAGGTTCTTGGCCGTCTCCGAGACCACCAGCTCGGAAAAGGCGCCGGCCTCCAGGTCCAGGGCCCTGCGGAGGGGCAGCTTGATCCCGTCCCGGACGATGCCGATCGCCACCAGCGGCGCCGGGTAGTGGCCGCCGGTCTTCTCCATCACCCCGGCCCGCGCCTTCTCCCACACCAGGGGACCGCCCAGCGGCGTCCTGGCGAGGAGGTCCCCGGCCCGGGAGGCGAGCGGCTTCTTTCCTTTGTCCCTTTTCTTTTTGCCGCCGCCGCCCCGGACGAGCCGCTCGGCCGCGGTCCGCAGGTCCGTTGGGTGGCAGGTGTCGTCCACCAGGCCCAGGCGCTTCGCCCTGCGGGCGTCCACCTGTTTACCGGTGAGGATCATGTCCAGGGCGTCCGGCACGCCGATCAGGCGGGGCAGCCGCTGGGTGCCGCCGAGGCCGGGAATCAGACCGAGCTGGACCTCGGGCTGGCCCAGCTTCGTCTTCGGGTGCTCCGTCGCGACGCGGCGTTTGCAGGCCAGGGCCAGCTCCAGCCCGCCGCCCAGGGCCGCGCCGTGGATCGCCGCCACCGTGGGAAAGGGCAGCCCGGCCAGACGCTCCATCAGATCGTGGCCGCGCTGCAGCATCTCGAGGATCGACTCCTTGTCCGAAGCCTGGAGGAGCTCCTCGAGATCGGCTCCCGCCACGAAGCCGTCCGGCTTGCCGGAGTAGATCACCAGCCCCTCGGGGTGGACCTGCTCGAGCCGGGCGATCTGGCGCTCGAACCACTCGAACATCCGGGCGGACAGCGTGTTGACCTTCTTCTGGGGATCGTCCAGCCGCAGCCAGGCAATGCCGTCCTCGATGGAAAGAGCGCCGGGCTCGGTTCCCGGGGGGGCATTCTTCGTTTGGAGCTCCGCTTCGATGATGCTCATGGGTCCATCCTAGGAGTCATGCCGCAGTGTGTCAAGAAATCTCGCAGCGCGGCATCGCTTTGCCGTCCCGCTTTATGCTATGGTCCCATGAAATAGCTCTCGAATGAGGACCGAGCCCATGAAAACAGGCCGTTTCCACGTCATCCTCCCGCTCGCCATCTGCGCCCTCCTGAGCGGCTTCCCAGGGATCTCCACGGCCTATCCCCTCGACGGAGGAGCGGATCTCCGGGTCAACATCCAGACTCAAGGCATGCAGCGGCGCCCGTCCGTTGCGAGCGATGGGCGCGGCTCTTTCATGGTGGTCTGGTTCAGCGACTACCACGACCCGTCGACTCCTGGCGCCATCCCCGGGATCTTCGGGCGCGTCTACCAGACCTCCGACCTCCCCTTCAACACGGGGATCCCCCAGACCCCGGAGATCCGGATCTCCGGCCCGGTCGCCGAGGTCCAGATCCACCCCAGGGTGGCCTCGGACGGCCCCGGCCGCTTCTTCGTCGTCTGGGAACAGAAGGGGACGATCATCGGACGGCGGTTCGACCGCCTGGGCCGTCCGGGGAGCGACGAGGTCCGGCTCGACGCCTCCGCCGGGACCGCCGGCAGCCCGTCTCTCGCCGCCCGACCAGGGGGCGGCTTCGTGGTGGTCTGGAAGGAGAGCCGCGGCATCCGCGGCATCCTCCTCGACCGCGAGGCCGATCCCGTCGGGTCGGAGCTGGCGATCAGCTCGGACTCGAAGGCACCCGAGGTGGCCGTCTCCCCCTCCGGCGCCTTTGTGGTAGCCTGGTCCATCGCGGGCACGGGCGTGTCGGGGAGGGAGATCCTGGCCCGGCGCTTCGACGGGGAAGGCAGCCCCCAGGGCCCGGCCTTCGCCGTCAACACGATCGACGCCTACGATCCGGGCCTCCAGATCACCCCCGTCCCCTTCTTCCACCCGGACGGCGATTTCTCCATCGTCTGGCAGACCCCGTTTTCCACTTCCCCGGGAGTCTTCCAGGGAGTCTTCGCCCGGCGGTACAGCGAATCGGGGGAGCCCGAGGAACAGGTCCAGGAGCTCGACCGGCGCGTCATTCCCTTCGGCTCGTCTCCGCCGGCCGTGGCGCTCGACCCGGCCGGCCAGATCCTCGTCCTCTGGAACGGCGCGGCGCCGCAGGACGACGACGGCCTCTATGCACGCCTCTTCAGCCCCTCGTGGGACCCGCTCGGGGAGACCTTCCTCGTCAACACGTTCAAGCCGGAATCCCAGACGGAGCCGGCCTTGGCCGCGAACGGCTCCGGAGGCTTCATGGCCGTCTGGGGCAGCGGGGAGGAGTACCCGGTGGTCATCCCCCCTCCCAACAACTCCCAGGACGGCCACTACTTCGGCGTGTTCACCCGCTTCCTCGCCGCCGCGGGTTGCTCCGTGGACGACACGCGCCTCTGCCTCCAGGAAGGCCGTTTCCAGGTCCAGGTCTCCTGGACCGACCACGACGGCAACTTCGGCGAAGGCAGGGCTTTCGAGATCACCGGCGACACCGGCGCCTTCTTCTTCTTCTCCCCCACCAACCTGGAGCTGATGGTCAAGGTGCTGGACGGCCGCGCCGTCAACGGCCACTTCTGGGTCTTCTACGGCTCCCTGTCGGACGTGAGCTACACCCTGACGGTCACCGACACGGCCACGGGGGACACGCGGACCTACATCAACCCGCCCGGGCAACTCGCGAGCCAGGCCGACACCAACGCCTTCCCGGATCCGGTGCCTCCGGCCGGGGCCGCTTCGCGCGCCAAGGTCTCCGCGGCGTCCATCCTGCCGGGGAGCCCCGAGTTCCAGGTCAACGTTGCGACTCTGGGCCCCCAGACGTCCCCCGCCCTCGCCAGCGACGACGCGGGCAACGCCATGGTGGTGTGGGCCAGCGCTCACGAGGGCCAGTTGGGCCTCTATGGCCGGATCTATGGTCCCCAGGGAAACCCCCGCACGGGCGAATTCCTCGTCGTCCGTCCCACCTCCCCGTTCCAGTTCACCGCGGCGGTCGTCGCGAATCGCGCCGGCGAGTTCGCGGTGGTCTGGGACGAGGGAGGAGGCATCTTCGTCCGCCGGTTCGGCGGCAACGGAACGCCGCTCGGGGAGCCGGTCCGGCTCAACCCCGCCGGCTCCAATGCCAGCGCGCCTTCGATCGCCAGCCGTCCCCAGGGAGGGTTCGTCCTGGTCTGGGTGGACCAGACCGGCATCCGGGGGCTCCTCCTCGACGAGCAGGCCAACCCCGTGGGAGCCGCCTTCGAGGTCGCCGCGGCAAGCATCATTCTGGGCTCCTTTCAGAGGGACCCCTCCGTGTCCGTGTCCTCCGCCGGAAACTTCGTCGTGACCTGGGCTGCGGAAAACTCCCTCTTCCGGGACAACATCCACGCCCGAAGCTTCGACGCGGACGGCCGCCCGCGGGGAAGCGCGATCCTGGTCAACGGGGTCGCTCCCTACCAGGCCGGTTTTCAGCACGGAGCGATGCCGCTGGCCTTCCCGGACGGCAGCTTCCTGGTCGTCTGGCAGACCACACCGGTGAGCACGGGCGGCCTCCCGGGAGTTTTCAGCAGGTACTTCGGAGCGGGGCTGCCGCCGGCCGGCATCCTCGAGCTCAACCCGCCCGGAACGATCCCCTATTTCTCTCCGCCGGCCCTCGCCATGGACCGCTTCGGGAAAATCGTCCTGCTCTGGAACGGCAGCGGGCCGGGAGACGAGGACGGCCTCTTCGCGCGCTTCCTCGGCCCCACCGGGGATCCGGAGGGAGACACCTTCCTCGTGAATCTCTTCAGGGAACAATCCCAGACCGAGCCGGCCGTCGTCGCCAGCGGTGCCGGCGGCTTCGTGGCGGTCTGGGCCAGCGGCACGAACTATCCGGAATTCCTCCCGACCTTCGACCCCGGCCCGTTCTCGCAGGACGGCAGCTACTTCGGCATCTTCGGCCGGCGCTTCGACGGCGCGTGCCCCGCGGACGGGGTCACACTCTGCCTCGGCGACCGCTTCCGGGTCCAGGTCTCCTGGACCGACCACGACGGCAACACCGGCGTGGGCCACCCTGTCCAACTCGCCCTGGACACCGGCGCCTTCTGGGTCTTCGGGAGCGACAACCTCGAGCTGATGATCAAGGTGCTGGACGGCCGGGCGGTCAACGACCACTTCTGGGTCTTCTACGGCGCCCTCTCGGACGTGCGGTACACCATCACGGTCACCGACACGATCACGGGCGCGACGAAGACCTACACCAATCCGGCCGGCCGGCTCGCCAGCCGGGCGGACACCGAGGCGTTTCCGCGGCAGTAGGAAACGGTCGAGGAGGGCGGTCCGGCGGGGTGCGGCTACGGCTCGGCCTCGGGCTGAGGCTGAACCATGGGCTCCTCGGAGCCGCCCTCCGGAGCTTCCTCTGAAGGGTTGTTCTTCTTCTCGAGCTTGCGCTGAAGCTTCTCGTCCCTCTTCTGCTTCTTCGCCAGCTCCCGTTGGCGTTTGCCGTGCTGAAAATTCTGTCGCGCCACGTCACCTCCGTGTCTGTGGATGGTCCTTGCCGGGGGCGGCTTGCCCGTTCCGAGCTCCCCCGGTCTTCGTGGATTGAAGAGTACCACCCGGTTCGATTCGTCACATGGTAGCGCACCACACCCCGAGGCGCTACCCGAGCCTCTCCATCGAGCCAACGGGCTGTCTGGTCAGATTGCCTTGCAAATTGACCATTGCGTGGTCGAATTGCCGGGTTATCTGACCGTCCGCCTCCCGGTACGTTGAGACGCTACCCGAGCTTCCCCAGCGCCCTGCGAGCCTCCTCCAGCTTCGGGTCGAGCTCCACCGCCTTGCGGTAATGGGTCCGCGCCAGGGCCTTGTTCCCCTTCTTCTCGTAGACCATCCCCAGCCGGTAGTGGGCGTTCGAGAGCGGCGCGTGCGGATAGCCGGCGGGCGTGTGGCCCAGATAGCGCTTCAGGCACTCCTCGGCCCGGTCCAGCCGCTGGCCCGTCGTCGCTCCGATCTTGCCGATCTGGTACAGGGAATCCCAGTGGTAGGGCTCGATCTCCAGGATCGCCTCGTAGGTCTCGAAGGCCTCGGCCCAACGCTCGGCGTTCTGCTGGAGCGCCCCCAGGGCGAAGCGCGGACGGGGATTCGACGGATCGAGCCGGATCGCCGCCGCGAGCTCCTTCTCCGCCGCCGCCGGGTTCTTCTTCGTCGCGTGGACGATGGCCCAGGCCACATGGCCCCGCACGGCATCCCGCTTCTGGATCTCGGCCGCCTGCTCCCGGGCCTTCACCTCGCTGCCGCCCATGATCCCGGGAGCGTTGAGGTAGTACTGCATCAAGTCCTGCCGGGCGTCGAGGTTCCCTCCCTCCAGGGCCACGGCCTTTTCCCAGGCCGCCTTCGTTCTCTTCGCGAGCCCCGGCGCGCGGAGCACGCTCGCCTCCAGGGCCGCCTGCCCGCAGGCCCGTCCCAGCCAGAGGTGGTACTCCGAATTCTTCGGCGCGAGCTCCACCGCCTTCTCCAGCCACCCCATGGCCGGCTCGTAGCGCCGCAGCGCGAAGAGACTCCTCCCCGCGTAGTACGCCGCCGCCGGGTCCCTCGGGTCCTTGGCCGCCGCGGCCTCGAAGAACGCCCGCGCCTCCTCGAAGCGCCGGCTCTCGAAGAGCTGAACCCCCGAAGCGAGGGAGGCCGCGCTCGCCACGCCGGGCATCGCCAGCGACATCACGAGGAGGCCTGAAAGCAACCGGACCGACAGCCTTCGCATCCTGCAAACCTCCTACGACCTGCGGATCCTATCGCAGGCCTCCGCGTCCCCCGTCCGCTATCCTTCCCGGTCATGAACCCGAAGATCGCCGCCTCCCTCTCCTCCGTCCTGCTCCTCGCTTCGATCTGCGCCTCGGCCGGCACGCTCGCCGGCAAGGCCGGCCCCGACCTCCAGCGCCGCTTCACCACCGCCGGGATCAAGGGCACCTTCGTGCTCCTGGACGCCCGGACCGGCCGCATCCTGCGCAGCGATCCCGAGCGGGCCCGCACGCGCTTTCTCCCCGCCTCCACCTTCAAGATCCCGAACACCCTGATCGCGCTGGAGACCGGCGTCGCGAGCGGACCGGACTTCGCCCTGTCCTGGAACAGCAAGGTCGCGCCGCGCGAGGCGTGGTGGCCGGACTCCTGGGCCCGGGACCATACGCTCCGGACCGCCCTGCCCGCCTCCGTCGTCTGGTTCTACCAGGAGATCGCCCGGCGGATCGGACCGCAACGGATGCGGTCCTGGCTGGAGCGCTTCGACTACGGCAACCGGGACATCTCCGGCGGCATCGACCAGTTCTGGCTCGACGGCGGTCTGCGGATCTCCCCCGACGAGCAGGTGGACTTCCTGCGTCGCTTCTACTTCGGAAAGCTCCCCGTCTCCGAACGATCCACCCGGATCGTCAAGGACCTCCTGGTGCTCGAAGAGACCCCGGCCTGGAGGCTCAGCGGCAAGACCGGATGGGCAGGAAGCGTCCGGCCGCAGATCGGCTGGCTCGTCGGCTACCTGGAGCGAGGCAAGGACGTCTATTTCTTTGCTACGAACATCGAGATCCAAAAAGACGAGGACCGGAATGCGCGGCGCGCGATCACCAAGGCGATCCTGCGCGATCTGGGACTGATCGAGACTCCGCAGCCCTGACCCCGATCGGCGTCTCGTCCCGCCGCCAGGTGGCCCGCAGGAACCGCGCGATGGACCCGGAGTACGAAGTGCCCGTGACGCTCCGCGGCAGGCGGTCCCGCAGGAGGAGGTGGAGCTTCCTCAGGTTATAGCTCGGGATCTACAGACGCCGGAGCCGAGCAGCTTCTTCTTGGCGGTCCAGGAAAGGGATTCTCACGGCAGTGGGTCTCGGGTACGGTGCAGAGACTATGCAGCAGGAACATTATGTACCTGCTGCATAATCTCTGCACGCTGAAGGAGAAAGCATGGACGAGAGGGACACGCGAACGAAGATCGAGATTCGACAGGAGGACATCGTCTCGCCCGTCGCCGAGGCACTCATTCGAGCCCTGAACGCGGAGCTCTCGAAGACCTACCCCGAGGAGGGCGCCACCCATTTCCGGCTGGACCCGGACGAGGTGGCGGAAGGGCGAGGGGCGTTCCTCGTCGCCTACGCCAATGGGGACCCGGTCGCGTGCGGCGCCATCCGCCGGGTGGATGCGGACTCGGCCGAAATCAAACGCATGTATGTGGCACCCGGCACCCGAGGGCGAGGGATCGGGCGTGCGGTCCTGACCGCGCTCGAAGCGGAGGCACGCCGCCTCGGCGTCGGGAGGATCGTGCTCGAAACCGGCGTGCGGCAGACGGAGGCGCTCGCGCTGTACGCCAAGGCAGGCTTCGAGCGCATCCCGCCCTTCGGCGAGTACCTCGCCTCTCCGTTGACCAGCGTCTGCATGGCAAAAGACCTCGCTTCCTCAGAGCCAGTGGGCCAGGGCGACGTCACCCTCCGGGATGTGACCGAAGCCGATCTCCCCATCCTCTTCGAGCACCAACGGGACCCGGAGGCCCTCCGCATGGCCGCCTTCGCTTCCCGGGACTGGGAGGCGTTCACCGCGCACTGGACGAAGATCCTGGGCGACGAGACGGTCGCCAAGAAGACCATCCTCTTCGACGGGGCTGTGGCCGGGAACGTCGGGAGCTTCGAGCGGGACGGCCAACGGGAGGTCGGCTACTGGATCGGTAGGGAATACTGGGGCAGGGGCATCGCCACCAGGGCGCTCTCCCAGTTTCTGGGACACGTCAAGGAGCGCCCCTTGGTTGCCCATGTCGCGAAACACAACCTGGGCTCGATTCGCGTCCTCGAAAAATGTGGGTTCACCCACGTTGGCGAGGACAAGGAGTTTTCCACCGTCGACGGCACGGTGGTCGAAGGATTCATTCTGAAACTGGCGTGACCCGCGTGTACAGCGCCTCGCGATGCGAGCCCCCTTTCTGGACGATGCGCACCTCTCCCTCGACGAGGAGGCGTCGCAGGACTCCCGAGGCCAGCCGGGAGTCGGCAGGGATCGCGAGCTCACGGGAGAAATGCCGGTTCGCTTCCTCCGCCAATCGGGAGGGTCCGAACGCCTCTCCCTGCGGGATCCGTTCGACCGCCCACGCCACCACATGGGTGCGGAGCGGCCTCTTGGCGGAAGGCGGCGGCCCGTCCGGCGGAGCCGCCTCTTCTTCCAGTGGAGCCGGAGGCGCCTCCTCCGGAGGGGAAAGAACGGCGCGGGCGGCGATCTCGGCCGCGCCGGCAGCCGCCGCCCGGAAAGCCTCGTAGTGCCGGGCGACAGCCTGGTACTCGGCGGCATGATGGGCCCGCTGCTCCCGGTGGTAGGTCTCCCGCTCGCCGTGATGGGCCTCCTGCGCCTCGTGGAAGGCCATCTGCTTCTCCAATCTCTCCAACACCTCTGCGATGGATAATTCGCTGCCCATCTCGTCCTCCGTCCTCCCGAAGCACCGTCGAAGCTGCTCTCTCCGGGCGGCCTCGCATCTCGCCCGCCGGGATGTCTCCCGGGATTTCGCGCGGGCTCCGGCCCTCCGTGCTGCCGCCCGAAAGTACACGCCAGCCCGGGCTCGCCGTTCTGCCGAGCGGGAGTACGCGCCGCCGATCCGGAGTATGCGTCGCCGAAGGATACTACGCGCTGGAGAAGGATCGCCAGCCTGCCGATGGAGAGTACGCGCTGTCAACCGAGACTACGCGTCGTCGATCGGGAGTATGCGCCACCGACGGATACTACGCACCAGAGAAGCATCGCCAGCCTGCCGATCGATCGTACGCGCCGTCGACCGCTCTTATGCGCCGCCGATCGGGAGTACGCGCCAGCGAAGGATACTATGCGCCGGAAAAGGATCGCCGACCCGCCGACGGAGAGTATGCGCCGTCTACCAAGAATACGCACCGTCGATCAGGA
>DASQEB010000497.1:0-7460 GCA_035633875.1 Thermoanaerobaculia bacterium | reverse complement strand
CTCGTCGACGATCTCCTCGCAAAGGACCCCCTGCTCCGGCCGCGCAGCGCCGGCGAGGTAGCGCGGGCTCAGGCGGGGACGGCACCGACCCCGGCGCTCTCCGAAATCGGGTCGGAAACGCTCGCGGAGCCGGTCGCTTCTCGTCCGCTCGCGCTGTCGTCTTCCGTCCGCAGGACGGGAGGGACGGAGGCGATCGGCCATCCGCCGGACAGCGCGCTCACCGAGCGGCGGTTCTCCTTGCGGACCACCGCCGGGATCGCCCTGATCGCGATGCTGGCTCTCGGCTCCGCCTGGGCCTGGCGGGCGTTGCGCCCCCCTGCGGAGCCGCTGTATGTGGCGGTGCTGCAGCCCGAGATCAGCGCGAAAGGCGGCGGGATCGAGGCAAGCCTGCTGACCTCAGGGGTCCGGGTCGCGCTGGTGCGGGGGCTCGTTGCCCTGGAGGGGATCTCTCCCAAGGCCTTCGAGGAGGTCGACGCGGTTGCGGGCTCGCCCCGGGACGTGGCGAGGGCCGTCTCGGCGGACGAGGTGGTCGGCACTCAGCTCGACTGCAACCCGGGGGCGTGCCGGGTTTCGCTCAGCCGCTCTCTGGGCCGGGACGGCAGCGTTCTGTGGGCGGAGAGCTTCGAAGTGCCCACGGACGACTTCTACCTCATCGCGGGCGCGGTGGAGAACCAGATCCGGCGGGGCTACGACGACCGCAGGCCACGGGAAGGCACGGCGGAGCTCGCCGCGAGCAGCGAGGATCTCCGGCGATTTCTGGAGCTGCGCCGGACGTTCGACTCGCGCCAGGAAGGGAACCTTTCGCCGATCCTGGACGATCTGGCCACGCTTCGCGGCCGGTCTCCTCGCTTCCTCGAGGCCTATCTCCTCGAGGCCGAGGTCGCGCGCTACAAGTTTCATTTCTCACGCGATCCCCGGGACCTCGCCCGCGCCTTCGACCTGATGATCCAGGCCCGGCAGCTCGCGCCCGGCGATCCCCAACCGCTGCTGATCCTCGTCGATGTTGCCCTGGCCGGCGGACGGCTCGACGACGCCCGCCAGGCGCTCCAGGAACTCGAGCGCATCGTGCCTGGCGACGTCCGGGTGCTCGAACGGCAGGCCGAGCTCCTGAACGCTCGCGGCAAGCCGGAGGAGGCGCTCGCGCTCCTCGAGAATGCGGCCCGGCGTCATCCGTCGTGGAAGCGGCTCGCCCGGCTCGCCCGGCTCGAGAGGCAGATGGGGAAGATCGACGACGCCCGCAAGCACCTCCAGCAGCTCCTGCGCAACTCGCCGGGAAACGTGGAGGGCCTTTCTCTCCTCGCCCAGATCGAGCTGTCGAGCGGCGATCCGCGTCGGGCCGCTGATCTGTACGGCGAGCTGGTGCGCCGCTCTCCCAGCCTCACGGCGCTGTCCAACCTCGGCCTGGCTCATTTTTTCCTGGGCGAGTACCAGAAGGCGGTGGACACCTTCGGGCGCGCCGTGGAGCAGGAACCCCGGAACCCTTTCTACACTCTGAACCTTGCGGACGCCTACTTCCTCCTGGGCCGTCCAGGCGAGGCCGAGCGGCTCTACCGGCGCGTGATCGAGCTGATCGCAGAGGACCCGGCCGCCGTTTCCTGGCAGTTCTTCTCGGTCAAGGCCCAGGCGCTGGCTCATTTGGGCGAGGGCCGCAAGGCGGTCGAGGCGATCCAGGAAGCCTTGCGGCTCGCCCCGGACAGCGGTCCCGCAGCCTACGAGGCCTCCCTGGTCTACGCCCTGCTCGGTGAGGATGACTCGGCCCTCGTCTACGCCGAGAGGGCGCTCCAGCGCGGCTACGAGCCTCGCTGGTTCTCCTTCCCCTGGTTCGACGGCCTGAAGGCCCGTCCCGACCTCAAGAACCTGCTTGCCGGGGCGTCCACGCCGGAGCCCGCTTCCTCCCGCTAGGTGTTCGGGTCGTCGACGATCGTCGGATCGATCACAACCGTGTGATGGTCGGAGTCATCTTTCAGGAACAAGGCGAAGGGAGTCGTCAGCTTTCCGTTCAGCCCCTTCGTCGAGTTCGGGATGATCACGGTCTTGCCCTCGAACTGCGGCGAGATCCGCAGGGTGCCGAACGGGTTTGTGCCGTACCCCTGCTGCGGCGGGTTGATCCAGAGAATCGCGGGATCCTGGAAGGTGAAGTTGTTCTCCAGCGTGATCACCAGATTGACGTCGGTGTTGGACTTGCTCACCTGAATCGTTCCGCCGGCGGCGGAGATCCCTTCCACCGGCTGTTGCAGACTGAAGACGACGGAGGTGCCGATGATCGTGGCACCGATGTTCACATTGATCGGTTCCGGAGCCTCGAGCGTCTCCTGCAGGAGGGAAGAGCGAAACAGCTTTCCGATCTCGACTTCGAGCACTTCTTGGGTGGCGATGGCGGCGAGGGACATGTGTCTTCTCCTTTCGGCTTCTTCGAGCCTTTCCGGAATCTCCTCTTCTTCGAGGCGCGCTACTGGAGGAAGGGCAAAGCTCGTGCCAAGGGCGGCAGTCTCCCGAAAACCCTTGGTTGTCCGTGTCTTTCGCGCTCAGGCGGCCCTTGGGAGGGGATGGGCGGTGTGTCACCGACGTGTCGGTCTTCCCTCCGACACGTCGGTGACCCTGGATCGACTACCGGAACCGGTTGAACCGGGCCGGGTTGAACGTGGAGGCGATCCGCGAGGCGCGCTTCTCGGCATCGCCCAGGGAGGGCTCGACGGGCTGGAGCTGCGGATCGACGGGCTGGGCGGGACGCTTCGCCTCCTGGCGCCGCTTGTCCTTCTGCCGGTGCCGGAGCGGCTGCTCGGGCTGCCCCTGGCCCGGTTCGGGGCGGCCGCCCCGCGGCGGGGGGGGTGGCCTGGCCGGCCGGGAGCTGCTCTGCTCGGCCTTGCGCCGGGCCTTTTCCTCCAGCCGCGCCTTCTCCTCGGCCTGGCGCTGGGCCTTCCGTTCCGCCTTCTCCCGGGCCCGGGCCCGCTCCTCGGCCTTGCGGGCGCGGATCGCGGCGATGCGCTCCTGGATCGGGATCTCGAAGCGCTCCGGAGCCTGGGCGTCGTAGTCGAAGCCCGCCAGGGTCCGCCGGGGCAGGCGCTGGCCGAGCGCCCGCTCGATGGCCTGGAGCTCCGCCGTCTCGCCGTCCGAGACGAACGTGAAGGCGTCTCCCTCAGCCTCGGCTCGAGCCGTCCGGCCCACCCGGTGAATGTAGTCCTCCGGGACGTTCGGGACGTCGAAGTTGACGACGTGGGAGAGAGCCTCGACGTCGATCCCCCGGGCGGCGATGTCGGTCGCCACCAGCACCTGGAGCCGGCCGTCCTTGAAGCGGGAGAGGGCGTCGGTCCGCTGCGCCTGGCTGCGATTGCCGTGCAGGCGGTCGCAGGAGACGCCGTTCTTCGACAGGAAGTCGGCCAGGCGGTTGGACCGATGCTTGGTGCGGGTGAAGATGAGGACGTTCTTGATCTCCCCCTTCCGCAGGAGCTCCAGGAGGAGGTAGGGCTTCAAATCCTCCTTCACGGGGTAGATCGCCTGGGTGATCCCGGACGCCGGGGCCGCCTTGCGCTCCACGCCGATCCGCGCGGGGTCGCGGAGCAGGTCCTTGGCGAGCTCCACGACCGGCGGCGGCAAGGTGGCGGAGAGGAAGAGGGTCTGGCGAACGGGAGGCAGGCTCTGGAGGACCCGCCGGACGTCGGGCAGGAAGCCCATGTCGAGCATGCGGTCGGCCTCGTCGAGGACGAGGACCTCGAGCCCGTCGAGCTTGGCGTAGTCGTTCTGGAAGTGGTCCAGGAGCCGGCCGGGGGTGGCCACCAGGATGTCGACCCCCTCGCGGAAGGCAGCCTCCTGCGGCCCCATGGCCACGCCGCCGAAAACGGCCGCGCCAGAAAGGCCCGTGTGCTGCGCCAGGCCCTGCAGGTGCTCGAGGATCTGCGCCGCGAGCTCGCGGGTGGGGGCGAGGACCAGAGCACGGGTGGTGCCCCGGGGCTTGTCCAGGAACTGGTGAAGGATGGGCAGGAGGAAGGCGGCCGTCTTGCCGCTGCCGGTCATGGCGCAGGCGAGCACGTCACGGCCGGCCAGGGCCAGGGGGATGGCGTCCTGCTGAATGGGTGTGGGCTGAGTGAAGCCCATGTCCTCGATGCCGCGAAGGAGGTCGGGATGGAGACCGAATTCGGAAAAGCTCGTCACGTTGTCGCAAACCTCCGAGGGGCAAGCATGACCGCCATACCGGCGGACTGTCGGCCGCTCGTTGTTGCCGGCGAAAAGAGAGAAGAACGGGGGACTTGCCGGTGAGGCCACCGCTCGGGCTCGGGGATGAGCCGCTTCGCCATGCGCCGCCGCCGGCCTCCGCCTGGAGGGGCACGGCTGCGCCATGAAGGACATAGAGTGGCACATCCGGAAGGTTTCGACAAGCCGGGACCTCACCCTCTGGGGGTGAGGTTCTACTCCGCCGGCGCGGCCGCCCGGCGCCGGCGGAGGCTTCGGGCCCGCCAGAATTCATAGACCGCCGGCAGCACCGACAGGATGATGATGGCCAGCACCACCAGGGAGAAGTTCTCCTGCACGAACGGGAGGTTCCCGAAGAGGTACCCGGCCACGACGCAGATCAGCACCCAGGCCACCCCGCCGATCACGTTGTAGCTCATGAACCGGCCGTAGCTCATCTTCCCCAGGCCGGCCACGAACGGCGCGAAGGTGCGGACGATCGGCACGAAGCGGGCGATGATGATCGTCTTGCCGCCGTACTTCTCGTAGAACTCGTGGGTGTAGGCCAGGTGCTCCGGTTTGATGACCCGGAAGCGCCGGGCCGCGAGCAGGCGCCTGCCCAGCGAGTGGCCGATCCAGTAGTTTGCCGTATCTCCCAGCACCGCGGCGACGATCAGCAGGACGATCAGCCAGACGACCGACAGCGACCCCGTAGCGGCGAAAGCCCCGGCCGCGAAGAGCAGCGAATCGCCCGGGAGAAAGGGCGTGACCACGAGCCCCGTCTCGCAGAAGACGATGGCGAAGAGGAGCAGGTAGGTCCAGGCCCCGTATTCAGCAATGATCGGGCTCAGGTGCTTGTCGAGGTGCAGGAAAAAGTCGAGCAGGCGCAGGAAGAAGTCGAACAGTTGGGTGATGAGCTCCATGGATTTCCCTCGGCGGTCCGGCGGGCGAGAGCCTATGGGCTCGCAGGCCCCGTTGTCCAGCGGTTCGGAAAAAAGGCCGGATGACCTTAGGATTGGCAGGCTGCGTGCAGAAGACGCCCGAACCCCCGCGGCCCGGCGCCGGCGGGGGAGATCCACTCTGATCCGATGACGCTCTCGATCCTTCTCGTCCTCGCCCTTCTGGTGGCCGTGGTGGTGGTCTTCGCCTTGGAGTGGCTCCCCGTGGACGTCACCACCCTGCTCCTGCTGGCGGCCCTGGTGCTCCTGGGGATCCTGAACGTGGAAGAGGCCTTCTCGGGCTTCTCGAACGACATCATCATCATCCTGGCGTCGATCTTCGTGCTCTCCGGAGCGCTGATGAAGGGCGGGGTCATGGACCGTCTGGGGGAGGCGATCTCGCGCGTGGCCGGGGGCAGCCAGACCTGGGTGCTGCTCTGCGTCATGCCCATCACCTCCTTTATCTCCTCCTTCATGAACAACACCACCACCACGGCCGTACTCATGCCCGCCGTCCTGGGGGTGTGCCGGAGGAGCAGGATCAGTCCGGGCAAGATCCTCATCCCCCTGGCCTATGCCTCCATGCTGGGGGGGACCTGCACCCTGATCGGCACCTCCACCAACGTGGCGGCCAGCGGCTATGTCCAAGCGACGGGGCTGGCGCCGTTCTCCATGTTCGAGTTCCTGCCGGTGGGCCTCGCCGCATGCGGGGTCGGCATCCTCTACATGGTCTTCCTGGGGCACCGGTTCCTTCCCCAGACCCGCGAGGGCTCCGAGCAGGAGGGGGAGGGCATCCGCGAGTTCCTCTCGGAGGTGGTGGTCACCTCCGGCTCTCCGCTGGCCGGCAAGGCCCTTCGGGACAGCAACCTCGCCCAGATGGGGCTCCAGGTGCGGGCCGTGCTGCGGGGGGAGCGCCGGATCTATGCCGAGCCCTACGTCCAGCTCGAAGAAGGAGACGTCCTCCTCGTCCAGGCGAGCCGGGAGGGGCTCCTCCAGGTCAAGGACACGGCCGGTATCGAGATCCGCCCGGACGTCAAGCTCGGCTACGAGGATCTGGTGAGCGAGACGACCAAGATTGTCGAGGCCCTCATCATGCCCGGGTCGGCTCTCGTCGGACGCACGATCAAGGAGCTGGACTTCCGACGGCGTTTCGGTCTGACCGTCATCGCCATCTACCGCCGCGGCCACACCTTGGCGACGAAGATCTCCGGGCTTCCCCTGCGAGCGGGCGACGTCCTTCTCGTCCAGGGCCGTCCCGACCGGTTCCGCTTCCTCGCCGACAACGCGGATCTCTACATCCTCCAGGAGATGGAGCACCAGCCCGCCCGCCGCCGCAAGGGGCTGTGGGCCGTCGGGATCTTCCTCGTAGCCGTGGCGGCCTCCTCCTTCGGCTGGGTGCCGCTTCCCATCGCCTTCCTCCTCGCTTCGCTGTCGGTGATCGCCACCCGGCTGATCACGATGGAGGAGGCCTACAACCTGATCGACTGGCGGCTGCTGATCCTGATCGCGGGGATGACCTCCTTCGGCGTGGCGATGAAGAAGACCGGCGCGGCCGAGTTCCTGGCCGGCCTGGTGGTCGATTGGGTCTCACCGTTCGGAGTGGTGACGGTGATGCTCGCGTTCGTGGTCCTGACGATGGTCCTCACCCAGCCGATGTCCAATGCTGCCGCGGCTCTGGTCGTCCTCCCAGTGGCGATCACCACGGCCCGCCAGCTCGGCCTCGACCCGCGGACCTTCGCCATCCTCATCACCCTGGCCGCCTCCCTCTCCTTCGTGACCCCCTTCGAGCCCTCCTGCCTGATCGTCTACGGCCCGGGCAAATACCGCTTCCGCGACTTCGTCGTCGCCGGCCTCCCCCTGACGATCCTCGCGGTGGTGGTGATGATGGTATTGGTGCCGATGATCTGGCCGCTGCGGTAGGCAGAGACAGCCCGGCTCTGGAAAAACCCCGGCTCCCGGGAAGGCTCAATTCAAGCTTGCCTGAGCCAAATGTCCGGAGAGATGGGCCCGACCATTCCAGAGAGGGCCGTCCTGAAAGAGAACGCGCCAACTCCCGGGAAAAAGGGTCAACCCTCCAGACGTCCTTCGATCCAGCACCCGCCAAGGACGCGCGTGCCCTCGTAGAAGACTGCCGCCTGCCCCGGGGTGACGCCCCGCTGCGGCTCGGCGAAGTCGATCTTGACGCGGCCTTCTCCCTGGGGGCGGAGGAGAGCCCGGACGCCAGGGTGGCGGGAGCGGATCTTCACGATGGCCTCGACGGGACCTTCGGGGGCAAGGCCGATCCAGTGGAGCCTGCTTCCCCGCAGTCCGGGGGCGAGGAGGTCCCGGTCCTCCCCCACGACCACCCGGTTCTCC
>DASQEB010000496.1:0-3228 GCA_035633875.1 Thermoanaerobaculia bacterium | reverse complement strand
CTTCCTGACCGGCTTCCTGCCGGCCGTGCTGATCGTCCTGGCGCGGAGCCGGGGCGGCGCGCGGCGGGTGCGGCCGATCGCCCGCACGCTGGCGGCGGTCCTGGTGCTGAATCAGGTGGTTCTGTTCGCCTTCGCGGTCCGGTGGGGAGTCGTCAAGGAGCACCTTCCGCTCCAACTCTGCGACTGGGCGACCTTCACGTGCGCGGCGGCGCTGGTTTGGCGGCACCGGCTGGCCTTTGAGCTGTCCTACTTCTGGGGGCTCGCGGGTACGGTCCAGGCCGTGATCACTCCGGACCTGGCGGAGGACTTTCCCCATCCCGGGTTCTTTGTTTTCCACATCGCCCACTCCGGAATTATCGTGGCCGTCTTCTTCCTCACCCTGGGGATGGGGATGCGGCCCTCTCTCCGCTCGATCGGGCGGGCCTTCCTCGGGCTCCAGCTCTATGCGGCGGTGACGCTCCTCCTCAACCTCCTGCTGGACACGAACTACGGCTATCTCCTGCGCAAGCCGGCCCGGCCGAGCCTTCTGGACTACCTGGGGCCGTGGCCGTGGTACATCGTGAGCTTGGAGGTGCTGGCGCTGCTCCTCTTCTTCCTCTACTACGCTCCGTTCGCGGTGGCGGACCGGCTGCGGAGAGCTAGAGGGAGGGTTCACTCCCCGGACGTCCCTCACCGGGACCGCTGAGATAGAAGCCTCCGTTGCCGACCGCCAGGCGGAGCGCGCTGTAGAAGCCCCAGAAGGGCGGGCCCGACTCCAGTTGGAAGCGGTGGGTCTCGTTGCCCTTGCCCTTGGCCACGACGTGCAGCGTGTCCATGTTCATCCTCCCCTTCCTCAGGAAGTCGTACATGTCGAGCTCCACGCTGCCGATCCGATCCAGGGGGAGGGTTCCGGAGCGTTTGCCGTCCTGCCACAGGAGGCGCTCCGTGGTGAGGACGACCCAGCAATACTCGTGGATGAAGTAGGCGAGGGCCGCGCTCTCGCTGGGCTCGAGGACGAGGAGCCGGGCCAGGCGCGATTGGATGACCGGGGCCTGGTCGCCGAACGGTTTGGTGAAGATCCCCGGCCCTCCCCTTTCGTGGAAGTGCCGGGTGAGCTCCTCTGTGGTCAGAAGACGCAAGTCCGATTTCCTGCCTGTGTCGCGAGCCTGTCGGCAGGATGATAGATGGGTCGACGGACGCCCTCAAGGGGAATAAGAGTTCGTGCCTTGGCGTTTCGCCGAGAGAGGGACTTTTACCTCATCGAAAGGTGTCTATGTGAAGGACCTCGATTTGACAGACTGGCGCTCGGGGGGTAGAGTCATACTTCCGTAGGGGAAGGAAAGGATGGCAGCCATCCGCAAGAGCATTCCGCTGATCCTGGCCCTGGCGCTTCTCGGAAGCGCCGCGGAGGCCCACGCCGAGGCTCGGCGTGCCGGTCTTGCGGGCCGTGTGCTTGGCGGAAAGGCTCCCCTGGCCTCCGCCGGCGTCTACGCCTACCAGCTCGCCGATCTCACGCTCCACAAGGCCTCGACCGACCCCCAGGGCAACTTCTTCTTCCACCGGCTCCCCGCCGGCCTCTACAAGGTCATCGCCCACAAGGCGGGCTTCCTCCCGGTCGTGGTCCCGCTGACCCGCACCACCGCGATGGCCTTCCAGGAGGTGGAGGTCCAACTGGTGGAGCGTCCGGTGGGGCAGGAGAAGGGCGACGACTTCTGGTCTCTCCGCAAACGCATCCCCGCGGACGTGCTGCGGGAGATCGAGCGGGAGGAGATCCAACTCGCCACCTTCGCGCCTTCGGCGGGCGGCTCCCTGACCAGCGACTTCCACACCGAGATGCAGGCCATGACCGGCGTGGACGCGATCGCTTCCGAGGAGGTCCAGGTCTCGGGCGCCGGGGTGGGCATCGAGGGCAAGGTCGGCCAGACGGAGGTGGAGCTCCGCGGCCGCATCTTCCAGCTCAACGGGGTCGGCTTCCGGCCGGGAAGCGGTCCGGTCTCCGGCGGCGGCCAGACGAGCTCGCTGTCGCTCGGCCTCGAGCGCGGGACCGGCAGCCGGATCCACGTGACCTCCCTGAACAATCGCATGACGCCCCGGAGCGAGAGCGGCGACTCGGCCGTGGATTTCGAGCACTACGGGGTGAGCTGGACGCAGGAGGTGGGAGAGAGCGGGCGGTCGGACTTCGCGGCCCACTACACGGCCGAGAACAACTTCCATCGCCAGGGGCCGATCGAGCCGCTGGACATCCCGGAGACGTCCCAGACCTGGCGGATCGAAGGGGCCTACACCACGGCCCTGGGGGACAGCGGCACCCTCCAGGCGGGCCTCCGCTATCGGGAGAGGCAGTTCGGTCTGAGCGGTGCCGACCAGCGGCCCGGCCAGACCTACGAAAAGCCGGCGCTCGCGAGCATCGACCTGTTCAGCCGGGGCGGCGTGCGGCTCCAGCCGGCGTTCCTCGTGCAGTACGGCCTCTACAGCACTCTGTCCGACGGCAGCCTCTCGCTGATGCCCCAGGGAGGTTTCGTGCTGCGGATGGGGCCCGACTGGCAGATGGAGGCGTCCGCCAGCCGGCGCGTCTACGAAGACGCCCCGCTCCGTCCGGACTTCATCACCACCCTTTTCGAGCAGGACGATCTGTGCGAGCAGGGGAGCGAGTCCTGCTACGAGGTCCGTTTCTCCCGGCAGACGAGCGATGACAACGTCTTCTCCTTCGGCGCCGTCCACCGCACCGTGGGGGACACCCTCCGGCTCTACTTCAGCGAGGACTTCTTCGACCGGATGCAGAGCCTGTATCTGGTCCGCGGTGACGAGCTTCCCGAGCTGCGGATGTCCCTGAGCCGACGGCTCTCACCGAAGGTCGTCACCAAGCTCGAGTCCAGCCTGGCCTCGGGTGGCGGCGGCATGTTCTTCGCCCCGACCGGCCAGCCGTACGAGAACCAGATCCAGTACCTGATCACCTCGCTGGACACCCAGTTCCAGTCCACCTCGACCGGCGTCTTCGTCGCCTTCCATCACCTCTCCCAGAGGCTCGAGCCCACCGGCTCCGGCCCCACCGTGGCCGAAATGGAGTCCGAGCGGCTCCGCCTCATGCTCAGCCAGAACCTCGATTTCCTCCTCGATCTCGCCTCCGACTGGGCCTTGCAGCTCAACATGGAGCTGAGCCGGGGCGCCAATCCCGACGAGGTCGACGACGAGCTCCGCCACCGCTTCCTTGGCGGGATCGCGGTCAAGTTCTAACCTCACCCCTGTCCC
>DASQEB010000495.1:0-19126 GCA_035633875.1 Thermoanaerobaculia bacterium | reverse complement strand
ACGCAATCGTGGCCCAGAACATCCCGAGCCATAGCCGGGTGCTTTGCCTCTCCGGCATCGAAATCAGCCCGCGGAAGGATCTGATGGAGAGTTAGTCCCACCGCAGGTTCGCTCGCTCCGGAACACCCTCGCCCAGCGCGGGAGACCCTCGCCCACTCCGGAACACCCTCGCCCGGCGGGGGCGACCCTTCTCCGCTCCGGGAGACCCTCTCCCGACGCGGGCGACCCCTATCCGCGGCGGGCGACCCCTATCCGGACAGAAAACGCCCTCTCCGGAGGACGCGCGCCTTCCGCGGAGTTGGAGAGACACTGTCACCCCCGCATCGGACGGAGATGGAGGTCCGTCACCTCCGCCGTCCGCGGCAGGGCCAGAGCGCTGAGCACCGCGGCGGCCACGTCCCGGGGCTGGAGGAAGCGCTCGGGGTCGTAGGGTTTGCCTTCGAAGCGGTGGACCTCCTCCTGCATCGGGGTGGCGGTACGGCCGGGGAAGACGGAGATCACCCGCACGCCCCGTTTGTTGACCTCGTCCCGGAGGCTGTCCGCGATGGCGCGGAGGGCGTGCTTGCTCGCGGCGTAGGCCCCCCACTGCCCGCGTGCGGGGTGGTGGCCGGCGCTCGAGTTGATGAAGACGACCTGGCCCTGGCGGGCGAGGAGGGACGGCAGGAGGGCCTGGGTAAGGAGGTACGGAACACGGGTGTTGACCCGGTACTGCCGGTCGAGATCTTCGATCGGAGAGGTCTCGATGGGGCCGGCGAGGAAGAGGCCGATCGCGTGGATGAGGGTGTCCACCCCGCCGAAGGCTCCCACGGCCCGGGCGGCCAGAGTCTGGAGGTGCTCGTCGTCGGCGAGGTCTGCCGCGAAGGTCTCGACCCCCGGCGAGAGATCCCGGGCCCGCTCGGCCAGGAGCTCCAGCTTGTCGGCGCTCCGCCCCGCGAGGACCAGGCGGCCCCCCTCCCGCGCCAGGGCGATGGCGATGGCCTCTCCAATCCCGCCGCTCGCCCCGGTGATGACCGCGACCTTACCCCGCAACCCGATCATGGCGTCTCCTCCTCGGTCATTTCCCGCAGCAGCTCCACGTCCAGCAGGGCGTCCGCCGCGGCCCGGACCGCCTCGAAGGCCATGCCGGAGCGTTCGGCGACGTCCAGCAGTCCGTGCCGGCCGTCCGAGAGGTTGAGCACCCAGAGGAGGGCGAGCTCGCGGGAGCGGCCGGCGTCGTCGCCGCCGATCATGCGGTAGAGCCCCCGGCGGCCGAGCTGCGGCTCGCACTTGGGGTTGAGATTGAGGTACCGGCGGTTCCCTTCCAGGATCTCCACGACCCGGAGGTAGGTCTCCAGCGATCCGGCCAGAGCCTCGGGTCCTACAAGATCCAGATTGTCCGCCGACGTGTGGTACTCGGCATACCGGCCCCAGGGGGTGCGGGTCAGAGACCCGACCGGCAGGTCGAACCCGGGGGAGCAGTACTGCCGCTCGTCGTAGCCGAAGGGGACGAAGTCTTCGACGCCGAAGTCCGCCCCGGAGGTCCGGAGGACGTGGAGGACGGCCCGGTCGATCTCCGCGTCCCCCCGCCGGCTCTTCTTGTAATGGAACGCGCCTACGCCCAGATTCGCGGCCACGAGCCCGTGGACGATCCGGTCCGTCCGCTCCTCGTTGCGGGCGAGCCAAGCGATGGACCCGATGGTCCCCGGGATGAAGAGGAACCGGTAGGAATAGCGCCGCGGCCGGTCTGCCAGGGCCCGGGCGAGCCAGGTCATCACTGCGATGCCGGACAGGTTGTCGTTGCAGAGGGACGGATGGCAGACGTGGGTCGAAAGGAGGACCTCCCGCTCGGACTCGCCCGGCAGGAAGCATTCTCCGTAGGTGAGGAAGCCGTCCTGGAGGGTCGAGTCGATGAGGACCTCATACTCCCCTTGGGGCAGCTCCAGCATCGCCCGGTGGCTGAGGCAGAACCCCCAGGCCTCCTTGTAATAGGAGGTGCGGTAGGGGATCAGGTCCGGTTTCTCGGGAAGGGTGAAGAGATGTTTTTTGAGCTCGCCCAGAGAGAGCCGCTCGTGGACGGGAAGGCTGTAGTTGAGGACGTGGAGGTTGCACGTCTGGAAGTCCACGACCTTGCGGCCAGCGGGGTCCTTGATCCACGCGTCCCTGATGTTCCACTCCCGGGGCACGGTCCAGTCGAAGACCGGCGTGCCGGAGGGGACCTCGCGGACCTCCAGGGGGATGCGCTCCCGGATCATCGCCAGGGTGCGGCGGACGCCGTCGCCGGTGAGGCTCCGGCAGAGGGGATAGGCCTCCTCGATGAAGCGGTGCATCTCTTGCCCTGCGCTCATCCCCCTCCCTCCTCGAACAGCGGCAGGTTCCGGTCCCGCTCCGAGATCACCGTCACCGGCTCGGGCCAGGGAATGGCGAACGTCGGGTCGTCCCAGCGGTAGCCCCGGGCGGCTTCGGGTGCGTAGAACGCGGAGATCTGGTAAGAGACCTCGGTCGCATCCTCCAGGGTCTGGAAACCGTGGGCCATCCCCTTGGGGATGTAGAGCTGGTTGCCCGCCTCGGCCGAGAGGACCACGGCGAAGTGTCGCTTGAAGGTGGGCGAGCCGGATCGGAGATCGACGATCACGTCCCAGATCGCCCCGCGGGTCACCCGGACGAGCTTGACCTCCGCGTGGGGCTCGATCTGGAAGTGGAGGCCGCGCAGGGTCCCCCGGCGGTGGTTGAAGGAGACGCTGCCCTGGGCGATCGAGGGATCGAGCCCCCGGGCCTCGAAGTCGCGGCGGCAGTACGTCCGGGCAAAGAAGCCGCGCTCGTCCGCGATCCGCTCGGGCTCCAGGACCCAGGCTCCGGGGAGCGGCGTCTCGCGGAAGATCATTCGAAGATCCTCACCTCCGGGATGGCGACGACGAACCTCCCACCCCAGGAGCGAACGTCGGCCATCTGCTCCATGATCTCCTCCTTCAGGTTCCACGGCAGGATCAGCACGTAGTCCGGCCGGGTCTCCCGCAGGCGGTCCGGCCCGTGGATCGGGATGCGCGTGCCCGGAAGATACCGCCCCTGCTTGTGCGGGCTCCTGTCCACCGTGTAGTCCAGGAAATCGGTGCGGACGCCGCAATAATTCAGGAGCGTGTTCCCCTTGGCCGGAGCGCCGTAGCCGGCGACGGTCCTGCCCTCACCTTTGGCCTGGAGGAGGAAGCGCAGGAAGCCCCGCTTGACCCGCTTCACCCGTTCGGCGAAGTCGCGATAGGCCTCCAGGGTCTGGAGCCCCGCCGCCTCCTCCCGGGCCAGGAGGTGCCGCACACGGTCGCCCACCGGCTTCGAGGAGTCCGCGTCGTGCCGGCCGTAGATGCGCAGCGACCCGCCATGGGTGGCGATCTCCTCGACGTCGAACAGCGTCAGGCCGTGGGCGGCGAAGACCCGGCGGACGGCGCCGAAGGAGAAGTAGGAGTAGTGCTCGTGGTAGATGGTGTCGAACTGGTCCTCCTCCATCAGACGCAGCAGGTGGGGGAACTCCATCGTGAGGACTCCGGTGGGCGCGAGGAGGATCTGGAGGCCGGCCACAAAGTCGTTCAGGTCCGGCACGTGGGCGAGGACGTTGTTGCCCACCAGGAGGTCGGCCCGGGTCCCCCCGTCGGCAAGCTCGCGGGCCGTCTGCGCGCCGAAGAACTCGACGAGGGTCGGCATGCCGTCGGCCTCGGCCGCCTTGGCCACGTTGCGGGCCGGCTCGATGCCGAGGACGGGGATGCCGCGACCTTTGAACCAGCGGAGAAGATAGCCGTCGTTGCTCGCCACCTCGACCACCTGGTGGCTGGGGCCCAGCCCGAAGCGCTCGATGACCATCGCCGCGTAGTCCCGGGCGTGCCGGAGCCAGCTTTCGGAGTAGGAGGAGAAGTAGGCGTAGTCGGAGAAGATCTCCTCGGGCCGCTCCTCCTCGGGAAGCTGGACGAGGAAGCACGTGCCGCAGACGTAGACGCAGAGGGGATAGAACCGCTCCGGCTTGCGGAGGTCGCCGGGCTCCAGGTAGGAGTTGGCGAGCGGCTGCGCCCCGAGGTCCACGAAGATGTGGGAGAGCGGAGCGCCGCAGGAGCGGCAGGCGAGGGCGGCCGGCGCGCCTACCAGATCTTCCAGGGCGTGTCCCCCTGCTTCCAGAGCTCGTTCAGGTGGAGGTAGTCGCGGTAGGTGTCCATGGGGTGCCAGAAGCCCTCGTGGAGGTAAACGGAGAGCTGGCCGTCCCGCGCGAGCTTCTGGAGGGGACGGTGCTCCAGGAAGAGACCGGGGTCCTCGTCCAGGTAGTCGAAGACCTCCCGCTGGAACACGAAGAAGCCGCCGGAGACGACCCCCTCGGCCATGGTGGGCTTCTCGTTGAACTCCACGACCTGGGGACCGTCCACCCGCATCTCGCCGTAGCGAGAGGTGGGGTGGACGCCGGTGACGGTGGCGATCCGCCCCTCGGACCAGTGGAAGTCCAGGAGGGCGTCGATGTCCACGTTGCCGACGGCGTCGCCATAGGTGAAGCAGAAGGTCGGCGCGTCGACGTACCTGCGCACCCGCCAGAGCCGGGCACCGGTGGCGGTCTCGGGACCAGTCTCGGCGCAGGTCACGCGCCAGGGCTCGGAGCCGTCCTGGCTGTGCATCTCAAGCGGCCGGCTGCCGTCCATGGCGAGGGTGAAATCGCAGTGCATCTCCTTGTAGCGCAGGAAGTACTGCTTGATCTCCCAACCCTTGTAGCCGAGGCAGAGGACGAACCGCTCCAGGCCGTGGGCGCCGTAGATCTTCATGATGTGCCAGAGGATCGGCTGCGGACCGATCTCCACCATCGGCTTGGGCCGGTACTCGGTCTCCTCGCGCAGCCGGGTGCCCTTGCCGCCGCAGAGGATCACCACCGGCATGTCGCGCTTGGTCTGCCTCGTCATTCCCGGGCTCTCCTTGGGGAGGGAATTCTACAGGTACCCCAGCGACCTGAGCTTCTCGAGCTCCGCCTCGTCGAGCCCGCTCCCCGTCCGCACGCCCGGGATCCCCGGGCTCATCCCGAGGCCCTGGTAGCTCGGGATCGTGCGCACCGGGTGGCGGCGGACGAACTCCTGGTCCAGCGCGTGGAGCAGGACCTTGCCGGGGGCGTCCTCGGGCACCGGGAGCCCCAGGAGGTAGCAGAGGGTCGGGAAGACGTCCAGGACGTGGCTCCCCCGCAAGGCAAGGCCCTTCTTCACCGGGCCGCCGTCCATCAGGAGGATGCCCGGAGGCCCGTGCCAGTGCTGGGAGTAGGAGTCCGTCTGGAGGATCGTGGGGCTGTGGCCGTGGTCCGAGGCGACGATGATCACCGTGTCCGGTCCGACCTGCTCCCGAAGCTCTGCCAGGAAGCCGTCGAAGTCGCGGTGGAGGGTGCGCACCTTGCCCGCGTTTTCGGCGGCCGCCTCCGGGGTCACGCCCGGATAGTACCGGGGCTGGAGCCACTTCCAGTACCAGTGGTAGTAGACGTCCGGCTGGTGGGTGTAGAGGTTGACGAAGCGCGGCTGGCCCTCCTTCAGGAGGTCGAGGAGCGTGGCCGACTGCCAGTAGAAGTCCCCCCGCTCGAGAAGGGAACGCACCCGCCGGAAGAGGCGAACGGGCTGGGCGAAGAGCGAGGCGTCACGGACGCCGCCGCCCCGCCCGAGTTGGGCGTTGAACCCGTCGAGACCATAGGCCAGGAAGAAACTCTCCGGCCGGGAGGGCTTCAAGGCCGGAAAGGAGTAGAAATAGCCGTCCACCACGCCGATGGACATCCCGGCACGGTCGGCGATCTCCCAGATTGGCGGCGCGTCCAGGGAGTAGCGGCTCACCGTGGCCCGCCGGGCGAGCCCGACCTTCTCCAGGAGCCCGGCCATCTCCTTGGTATAGACCTGGTGGACCGGATAGAAGCCATCCGATCCCATGCCGGCCACACGGACGCGGTAAAAGTCCTTGATCCCGTGCCGGGACGGAAGCGCCCCGGTGTAGATCGACGCCCAGAGGCCCGACGAGTTGGCGTGCGGGAACGGCCGCAACTCGCCGGAGACGCCTCGCCGCATCATGGCGGCGAAGGCGGGAAGCTCCCCTCGGTCGATCATCGGCTGGAGCACCTGCCAGTCCGCGCCGTCAAGGCCCACGAGGACCACCTCGAGGCCAGTGTCCTCCACCCGAATCTGCGGCGGCCGGGGTGAGGCCTCTGCCTCCCGGACCATCCCCATCCTCTCCTTGCCAGCGTAGAGCGGAGCCGCGGCATGGATCGCCAGCAGCGCGACGAAACAGGCTCCCGCGGCCTTCATCAGCCACCCCCGCCCGCCTACCGCCTCGAAGGCGCGGACCAGGAATCGGGAGACGACGGCAACGGCAACGGCAACCACGAAGGCGAGCCCAACCGCGTACGCCAGCATGCCGCCGGGGCCGGAGGGCCGGCCGAACGGGACCTCGTCGTAGGTCAGCCCGTAGACCCAATAAGGCACCCAGAACATGAGGTTGAAGAGGAGGACGCCCAGGAACAGGCCGCGTTCGAGGCGGAACCGCGCGAGCAGCCAGCCCACGCCGAAGGTGGCCGCCCCCCACAACCCATACATGAGACCGAGCGCCGCGAACGTCAGGAGCGCGTCCCGCGTCGAGCCGAGGCCGCTGTGGATCACGTGAACGATCGATAGGACCCCGCCATAGAGGAGAGCACTGTAGAGGAACCCGGCGAGGCAGGAGGAGCGCAGGTCACGGACTCTCATACCGGTTGCGGACGGAAAACGTCTGGAGAATCTACGGATCGGGACGCGGAACCATCGGGGTCGGCAAGACGGTAGCAAAGATGCCGAAATGCGGCAAGGCCGGGGCGAGGACTACCCCATCAGCCGGTGATACTCGCGGGTCGTCTGCGGCATGGGGGCCACCCCCAGGTCCTCCAGGAGCTGCGCGCTCAGCTTGTCGTACTGGCGGCGCACCAGGTCGCGGCGGCCCTGGGCTGCGTAGATCCTCATGATGGCGACGTGGACGCGCTCCTGGAGCGGATCCTCGTGGAGAACGGATCGGTAGGCGTCCATTGCGTCCTGGGGCCGTTCGAGGCGGACGTAGAGGTCGCCGAGGTCGCGCAGCAGCTCGAGGTAGAGACGCTGGTACTGCTCCCGGCGCGTGGTCACCCAGGTCTCGTAGTAGCCCTGGAGGAAAGGCCCCCGGTAGAGCTTCCAGGCGGACCTCCAGGCCTCGGCGGCGCCCTCGAGATCCTCCTGCGCCTTGAGCTCCTTCCCCTTCTCGATCAACCGTACGAGCTCGATGGTGTCGATCTCCCAGGTGACCTCGGGATTGAGACGGTAGATGCCGCTCCGGAAGAGGAGCGGCGAGAGGCCCTCTCCCTTTCGCCCGCCTTCCAGAGCCCGCCGCAGGTGGCTCAGCGTGGGATGGAAGTTGCGCTCGATCGTCCGCTCCCCCTCCGTAGGCCAGACCGCCTCGATGAGCTCCTCGCGCCCGGCCTCGAGGCCGGGCGACGACGCCAGGTAGGCGAGAACCTGGAACGAGCGCCGGAGCCGGCAGTCGAGCTCGCGCTCCCCCTCCGGCCCGCGCTGTCTCGCAACGGCCGTCCCCAGGAGACCGAGCACGTAGACCGGCCGGGAGTCGGGGGTCTCCACGGCAGACGGGGGCGCCGCCGGGGCGGTCTCGCGCCGAGGGGCCCGGCGGCGGCGCTCCCGCTCGAGCGCGGTGGCGAGCAGTCGCGGCGGACGGTCCCTCTCTTCCCCTTCGACCCAGAAGCCCCGCGGCTCGAGGACCCTCCAGGCGTCCTCCGGACTCGAGAGCAGGAGCTCTCTCTCGTCCTCGGGGAAGGACTCCAGCACTTCGTGGCGCAGGAAGAAGCGGACCGGCGCGAGCTCCAGCAGCAGATCCGGAGTGGCGTCCTCGAGGCCCAGCCCTCCCGTCGCCTCGATGGCGAGCCGCAGAGGGCGGTACCAGCCTTCGCCTGCCGCACGGAGCCCGCGGAGGATCGCCGGGGCCGGTGCCAGCCCGGTGAGGAGGTGCCAGAGGGAGGCCAGCTCACCTGGGGAAAGGAGCATCTCCTGGGGTGGAATGACTGCGAGGGGTAGGGACGCCTCGCTCCAGCGGCGCGCGCCGGCAAAGACCAGGCGCTGCCCCGGACGCAGCCATCGCGCCACCTCGGCGAGGCGCTCCCCGGGCTCGCCGCTGGCCACCAGCCACCGCGCTCCCGCCTCGTACGCCTCCTCCACCGCGGACCGGAGCATGTCCCGGCCGTCGAATGCGCCGAGAGGCAGCCCTACCGCGAAGGAGCCCTGGCGCTCGAGAAAGGCCTCGAGCAACGCCGCCCGGCCCGTGCCAGGCCAGCCCCAGATCTGGACCAGCGGCGACTCCAGCGCCCCGGCCCTGCGGAGCAGTCGGTCGAGGTGGGGTAGCAGGTGGGAAGATTCAGGTCTGATGCTCACGTCTCGAAAGGATGCAAGCGGCGCCGGGAGGAGCGCCGGAGGGCCAGCGGGAGCTAACGGCGCTCCGAAGCCGGCGCCTTGGTTTCGGAGATCTTGTCGCCCATCCCGGAGGCGAACAGCTCCCGGGAGAGGGCCGCGAGGCAGCGCGTCGTGATCTTGCCGATGCTCGAAGCCCGGTACCCGAGCCTGCGGGCCACCTCCAGAGGCTCGTAGCCGAACCGGAAGCGGAGCTGCAGCAGGGACCGGCAACGCGACGGCAGGCGCCCGATCAGGTTCTCGAGGTCGCAGAGGAGGTCCGTCTTCTCCTGAGAGGGCGCGATGGGCTCCGACAGCCATTCGAGGATGGCTGCGTCGACAGCCGAGTAGATCCGCCGCCGGTGCGTGCGCCAGTACATCAGGCAGTGCCGCTTGAGGGTGCCGAGGAGCCAGCTCTCGGGATCGCGCACCCGGTCCCACTGATACAGGAGCGCCAGGAGGGCCTGCTGCAGGACGTCTTCGGCATCCTCGCTGGGAATGCGGTACCTCGCCAGAAGACGCTTCAGCCGTGGTTCGACCCGTTTCAAGAAGTCGTCGAACGGTACGGCGGGCTCAGGACGTTCCGGAGTAATCATCAAAGACCGCGGAATCTTTCGCGATGAACCCAAAGTAACACCTTTCCGCGCGATGTGTCCAGCTTATAGATCCATTGGAAAGCAACCCCTCCCGCGATCCACGAGAGCCCCTTCGGGAGACGGACCTTGCAGGTGTTGTCCGGCCGGCTCAGCCGCCGGCCCGCAGCCGGTCGCGGACCTGCTGCATGTCTTCCCAGGTGGGGCGCTTGAGGGCGGAGTTGCGCAGCAGGGCCGCCGGGTGGTAGGTGACCATGGTCGGGACGCCCTTCACCTGGAACCACTGGCCCCGCATCCGCCCGATCGGGCTGTCGTTGCCGAGGAGCGTCTGCGCCGCGACTCTCCCGAGGGCGACGATGATCCGGGGCCGGACCAGCTCGATCTGACGCTCCAGGTAGCCACGGCAGGCGGCGGCCTCGTCCGGCTCGGGATCGCGGTTGCCGGGGGGCCGGCACTTCACCACGTTGGCGATGTAGACCTCCTCCCGCCGCATCTCGATGGCCTGGATGATGCGCGTCAGGAGCTCCCCCGCCGGCCCCACGAACGGGAGGCCCTGGCGGTCCTCCTCGGCGCCCGGCCCCTCTCCCACGAACATCAGGTCCGCGTTGGGATTGCCGGAGCCGAAGACCACCTTGCTCCGCCCCTCGCTCAAGCGGCAGCGGGTGCAGCCCGCCACGGTCCCGGCGAGAGCGGCGAGAGCGGCGGCCCGGGCCGCGGCCTCTTCGTCCATCTCGGCGGCAGGGGCAGGTACCGAGGCAGGAACCGCTGGGTGCTCCACCGCTGCCGGAACGGCCGCTGCTCCGGTCCTGGGGGGGTTTCGGTAGAGATCGCCGTAGCCCATCTCGGAGAGATAGGCGAGGAGGTCAGAGAGGGCTGGCCGCAGGTTGGCGCTCACGCAGGGAGAGTTTAGCCGCGAACAGGTCCAGGAGCGAGGCCGCGACCTCGGTTTTGGGGCGGCGGGAGAGGAAAACCGGCTCGCCGTCCCGGCGAAAGACCGTCACCTCGTTCGCGTCGCTCCCGAAGGCGATGTCCGCCCGCGAGACGTCGTTGGCCACCAGGAAGTCGGCCCCCTTACGCTCGAGCTTCGCCAGGGCGTTCCTCTCCACCTCGTGCGTCTCGGCCGCGAAGCCCACGAGCACGGCTCCGGGCGCCACCCGGCGCAGCCCGGCCAGGATGTCCGGGTTTTCCTCCAGCTCGATCGCCGGCAGACCCCGCTCCTTCTTGATCTTCGTAGGGGCGGGCCGGCTGGGGCGGAAGTCCGCCACCGCCGCCGCCATGACGATCAAGTCGGAGGCCGGGGCGTGCTCGTGGACCGCCCGCTCCATCTCCCGGGCCGTGACCACGTCCACCCGCGTCACCCCGGGAGGGGTGGGGAGGGCGACGGGGCCGGCGACCAGCACCACCCGGGCGCCGCGCCGCGCCCCCTCGGCGGCCAGCGCGAACCCCATCCGCCCGCTTGAGCGGTTGCCGAGGAAGCGCACCGGGTCCAGCGGCTCATGCGTCGGCCCGGCGGTCACCAGGACGGTGCGCCCCGCGAGGGGGCCTGCTCCGCCGGCGGCCTCCACCGCCTCGACGATCGCCTCGGGCTCGGCCATCCGGCCCATGCCGACCTCGCCCGAGGCGAGAGGCCCCTCGACCGGGCCGACGATCCAGATGCCGCGGCGCCGCAGGGTGTCCACGTGCTCCTGGGTCGAGGGCTTCTCCCACATGGCGGAGTGCATGGCCGGGGCCACGACCACGGGACCGGTGAAGGCGAGGGCGGTGGTGGTGAGGAAGTCGTCCGCGAGACCCAGGGCCAGCCGGGCGAGGACGTTCGTGGTGGCCGGCGCCACGCAGAGCACCTGCGCCCAAGCGGCGGCCGTGATGTGGGCCTCCTCCCCCGTGCCCGTGGCCGTGAGGTACTCCTCCTGGTCCACGGGCCGGCCGGAGAGCACCTCCAGCGTCAGAGGGGTGACGAACGAAACGGCGCTCCGGGTCAGCGCGCAGCGCACCTCGTGCCCGCGCGCCCGGAAGCGCCGTACCATCTCGGCCGACTTGTAGGCGGCGATGCCGCCGCTGACTCCGAGCAGGACTCGCAACGAGCGGCTCATGGGGTCGCGGCGGTTCTCGGAAAAGGGATCCTAGTGGACCTCCGCCGGGACAGGCTCTTCCGTCTCGGCCTCCGCACCCTCTTCGGGCTCAGGGGTAGGCGCCGGGCCGTAGCCCCACTCCACCAGGTCGTGGTCGACCTCCTCCAGGGCCACGCGGGTCGGCTTCAGCTTGCCGGCGTCGATCTTCGGCCGGGCGCCCCGCATGATCTGCTCGGCCCGGCTGGCGGCCACCAGCACGCGGCGGAACTTGCTGTCCATCGGAGTCGGCGTCTTCTGGTCCATCGCAAAACTCTCCTTGGCGGCGTTTCCCGTCGCCGCCCGTGTCTCATCGAACGTCGATCTTGGGTCTATGGGGATGGCCCCCGATCCCGGAAGCTCTCGAGGACTTCTTCGATCCGGCTCAGCATCCGCTCCCGCCGGTGGCGCTTCTCCAGGATGATGGCAGCGAGAGCCTCGCTAGCCCGGCGGGCATCATCATTGATGATAACATAGTGGTACCGATCGTAACACCGGATCTCGCTGAGGGATACCGCCAGGCGCCGGGCGATGGTCTCCGGCTTGTCGAGCCCCCGCCGGTGGAGCCGCCTCTCCAGGTCCTCGTAGCTCGGCGGCATGACGAAGATGCCGTGCGCCTGCGGGTAGCGCGCGAGCACTCGCTCCGCACCCTGGATGTCGATGTCCAACACCACGTCGATCCCCTGCTCCAGACGCGGAAAGACCTCCGCGAGGGAGGTCCCATAGAGGTTGCCGTGGACCTCCGCCCATTCCAGAAAGGCGTCCGCCGCAATCATCGCCCGGAATGCGGCAGGGTCTACGAAGTGGTACTCCCGGCCGTCGACCTCGTCTCCCCGGGGCTTGCGCGTGGTATGGCTCACCGAGAAGGCCAGGCCGGCGAAGCCGCCGGTGAACAGGCTCTGGATGAGCGTCGTCTTGCCCGAGCCCGAGGGCGCGGAAACGATGAACAGCTCGCCGCGTTGCATCGATGTGCTCAAACGATGTCTGGGGGGACAGCCCGCCGCGGCGCGTATGGTACCACTACTCCAGGTTCTGCACCTGCTCGCGCATCTGCTCGCAGGTGACCTTGGCGTCCAGAACGGCCCTGGTCATCTCTGCATTGCGGCACTTGGCGCCCAGGGTGTTGAGCTCCCGGAAGATCTCCTGGGTGAGGAAGTCCAGGCGCTTGCCCGTGGCCCTGGTCTCGCGGGTCACGGACCGGAAATGGTCGATGTGGGAGCGCAGGCGGTCGATCTCCTCCGAGACGTCGCTCCGGTCGGCGAGGAGGGCCACCTCCTGGGCGAGCCGGGCCTCGTCCAGGGGCTGCGCACCGAGCAACTCGGCGAGCCGCCGGCGCAGGGACGCTGCGATCTCCTCCCGAACGTTGGTCCGCAGGGCATCGAGCCGCGCGACCACCTCGTCCAGCCCGCGCAGGCGCTCTTCCAGGACTCCGGCGAGCTTGGCTCCCTCCAGCTCCCTGGATGCCACGAGCTGGCCCACGGCCTCGCCGGCCACCCGCAGCAGGAGCTCGTGGTCCTCCGTCTCCCACTCTCCCGCGGCCACCTCCACCCGAAAGGCTTCGGGGATGCGCAAGAGGTCTCCGGCGGCGAGCCCCCCCTCGACGAGCCCCTCCTCCACCAGCTTGTGCGTCGACGCGTGCGCCGCCCGAACCACACCCATGTGGACCTGGACCTCCACCTTCCGCTCGGTCAGGGGCTTGATCTCCACCCGCGCCTCCACCCGGCCGCGCTCGATCTCCCGGCCGAGCAGCTCCCGCAACGCCGCCTCGCTCGACCGCAGCTCCTCGCCGATGCGGAGCTGGAGGTCCAGAAACCGGTGGTTCACCGCCCGCAAGGACACCGTGATTGCGTGCCGGGCGTTCTCCCCGGAAGCTTCGCCGTAGCCGGTCATGCTGCGCATGGTCAACCCTCCTTTGCCCATCTCTCCGCCTCCCCCTCCGCCCCGTCCAGCCTCTTTTTGAGCTCCGCAGCCGCCGCCTCCATGTCACCCCGGCGCAGCACCGCGAGCGGCTCGCCATAGACGAAGTGCACCGTCGAGAACGGCAACGGGACGAGGAAACGGTCCCACGAATTCAGCCGCTTCGCCCTCGTCGCCGCGATCGCCACGGGCACGATCGGCAGCCCAGTGGCCGCCGCGGCCAGGATCACCCCGGGCTGGACCTCGCGGAGCGGCCCCCGCGGGCCGTCCGGCGTGAAGGCGATGTCCCACCCCTCCTCGGCCTTGCGGAGCAGCGAGCGCAGGCCGGCCGCTCCCCCACGGCTGCTGGAGCCGCGGCTGGAGTCGATACCCAGCCGGGCGACCGTGCGGGCGATCAGCTCACCGTCCCGGCTCTGGCTGACGAGGACCGAGATCCTCCGGCCCCGATAGGCGTAGGGCATCAGCAGCAGGTGGCGATGCCAGAAGGCGAGGATGAAGCGCTCGCCCCGCCGTTCCCATTCCCGCACGCGGGCGTCGCCGTGGTGCCGCAGCCGCACAGTCGCCCGCAGCCCCCGGATCACACCTGCCGCGAGCCACGGCACCGCGGCCGTCTGCCAGTCTCCCTTCACACCCTGAACTGCAGGTCGTACAGCCGCTTGTAGGAGCCCCCGAGGGCGATCAGCTCCTGGTGGGAGCCCTCCTCGACGATCCGGCCGGCCTCCATGACGATGATGCGGTCCGCCTGGGTCACCGTGGAGAGCCGGTGGGCGATGACGAGCGTCGTCCTCCCCTGCATGAGGTTCGACAGGGCCTTCTGGACCAGCGCCTCCGATTGGCTGTCGAGATGCGAAGTGGCCTCGTCCAGGATCAGGATGGGGGCGTTCTTCAACAGGGCCCGGGCGATGGCGAGCCGCTGGCGCTGGCCGCCCGACAGGCGCACTCCCGACTCGCCGATCTCCGTCTCGTACCCGTTCGGGAGCTGCATGATGAACTCGTCCGCGTAGGCCGCCGCAGCCGCCTCCCGCACCCGCTCCATGGGAAGATCGGACCGCCCATAGGCGATGTTGGCACGGATCGTGTCGTTGAACAGGACCGTGTCCTGGGTGACGATCCCGATCAGCGCCCGCAGGCTTTCGAGCGTCAGGTCCCGGATGTCGATCCCGTCGATGGCGATCCGGCCGGAGGTGGGATCGAAGAAGCGCGGCAGGAGGTTCACCAGGGTGGACTTGCCGGCTCCGGAGGGACCCACGAGGGCAAGAATCTCCCCGGCGCGGATGCGGAGGTCCACCCCCCACAGCGCCGGCCGCTCCTCATAGGCGAAGGTGACGTTTTCGAAGGCGATCCCCTCCCGGACCGTGTCGATCGTCCGGGCGTCCGGACGCTCCACGATGTCGTTCGGCACCGCCATCAGCCGCGACACCCTCTGTCCCGCTGCCGTCGCCTCCTGGAGGATCAGATTGACCTTGTTCAGCTTCCGGATCGGGTCGTACATCATCAGGAGCGTGGTGAGGAACTGCACCAGCTCCGGAGCCGAGAGGTCCCCGGCCCGAATGCTCCGGCCGGCGTAGATCAGCAGGGCCGCCGCTCCCAGCACGGCCAGCGACTCCACCACCGGGCCCGAAGCGTGGGCGAGCATCTGGGCCCAGAGGTTCGTCCGCAGGTGCCGCCGGGTGGCGTTGCTGAACTTGCCGAACTCGAACAGCTCCATGCCGAAGGCCTTGACCACGCGGTGGCCGCGGATGCCTTCGGTCATGAGGCTCGCGAGATCCGCCATCCTCTCCTGGCTGCGATGGCTCGTCCGGCGCATGCCCTTGCCGAAGCGGATGATGGGATAGAGCAGGATCGGGGCCGCGACGAGGGAGATGAGCGCCAGCCGGAAGTGGGTGGACAGGAGCAGCCCCAGCAGCACGACCAGGGTGATGGACTGCTGGAAGAGGTCGAGCAGCCGGTTCGAGACCGCGTTCTGCATCAGGGCCACGTCGTTGATGACCCGGGCCACCAGCTCCCCCGAGGGATGCTCGGCGTGGAAGCGGCTCGACTGCCCCAGGATGTTCCAGTAGAGGTCGTTCCTTATGTCGGTCGTCACCCCCAGTCCGATGTGCTGGAAGGCGTAGCCCGAGACGAAGTCGGCGAAGGAGCGCAGCAGGAAGACGAGGACGAAGAGGAAGGGCACGAAGTAGACGACCTCGTCGGGGCCGATCCCCAGCCGCCGTTTGATCGAGACGTAGGTCCGGTCGATCTGCCGCGAGACGTCGAACCGGCGCTTCAAGTCCGCGAGCACACCCTCTTCCGGAGCCTCCTCCCGGGACGCAGGTCTGTCCGTGAGCCCTCCGAACGGCCCGGGCACGCTGTCGCCGGCGAGGAGCACCTCCCCGAAGATGGGCTTGATGAGGGAGACGACCCCGGCCGTGGCCACGGCATAGAGCACGATGCCCACTGCGGCGATCATGGCCCAGACGGCATAGCTCCGGATGTAGCGCCAGAAGAAGGAGGAGACCTTCACGCCCGCACCCCTTCGAGGAGCAGCGCCGCGACCTCCTGGGCCGCCCGTCCGCTCGCCCCCCCCTCCCCGAGCCGGCCGCGCAGCTCGGCGAGCCCGGCGCGCATCCGCTCCCGCACGGCCGGGTCGGTGAGGACCTCCCCCGCCTCAGCGGCGATGCTGTGAGGGTTGGCGCCGCCCTGGATCAGCTCGGGCACCACCTTGCGCCCCAGCACCAGGTTGACCAGGCTCACGTAGGGCAGACGCACCAGCATCTTCGCCACGAGATAGGTCCAGCCTCCGAGGCGGTAGACCACCACCAGGGGAGTCCCCAACAGTCCCACCTCCAGGGTGGCCGTGCCCGAGGCGCAGAGCGCCAGATGCGACTCCGCGATGGCGCGGAAGCGGTCCTCGGAGACGATCTCCATGGGCAGGCCGGCCAGCTCGACCGCCTCCTGCACCAGGTCCCCGGGGATCGTGGGCGCCTTGATGAGACGGGCCTCCACCGGCAGCTCGGCCGCGAGCCGCCGCACCGAGTCCAGCATGGTCGGCAGGAGCGCCTCCACCTCGCTCACCCGGGAACCGGGGAGCAGAGCCACCCGGTAGGGTCCTGCCTCGGGCCCACCGTGGTCCCAGACGCCGGGCAGCACCGGAACCTCGTCCACCAGCGGATGGCCAACGTGGACCACGTCCACGCCGTGGCCGCGGTAGAAGTCCACCTCGAAGGGAAAGAGGACCAGCATGCGGTCCACTACCCGGGCGATCTCCCGGACGCGCCGCTTGCGCCAGGCCCAGACCTGCGGGCTAATGTAGTAGACCACCTCGAGCCCCCTCGCCTTCAGCTCGCCGGCGAGCCGGAGATTGAACTCCGGGAAGTCGATGAGCACGGCGAGGCGCGGCCGGCGGCGGTCCACCTCCCGCAGCAGGTCGGCGAAGATCTGGCGGGCGCGGGGCAGGATCTTCAGGACCTCCGTAATCCCCACCACCGAAATCTCGGAGCTGTGGGCAACCGCCTCGAGGCCGGCGGCAGCCATCTCGTCCCCACCGAGCCCGAAGGCCTGGACGCCCGGCACCAGGCGGCGCAGCTCGGACAGGAGACGCGCGCCGTGGAGATCTCCCGAGGCCTCGCCGGCGACCACCAGCAGCTCGTCGGGGTTTTCCCTCATGGGATCGGCGCCGGCGGCCCCGGAGGGAACGGGTACATCAGCCAGGCGACGAGCAACCCTCCACCCACCATCCCCAGGAAAAGCTGAAGGAAAAGCCGGACCTGCTCCTGGCGCTCCCGGCGCCAGAGCAGGGTGAAGAACATGCTCACAATGAAGGCGTACAGCACCATCAGAAGAAAGTGGCTCAGCATCTCGAGGCCTATTCTTTCTTGCCGCGGGAGATGTCCCAGATGTCCAGCACCAGCAGCAGGTTCATCAGACCCGCCGTCAGCAGGAAGGCGGTCCCGTACTCGTAGCCCGCGCCCACCACGTCACCTTCGTAGCCGAGACCGTAGCGCAGGACGAAGTAGGGGATCCCCATCCCCATGACGCCGATCGTCCCGAGCACCGAGAGCGGCTGGTTGGGCACCACCCGGTAGAGGTTTCCCTGAAGCGACCAGCCGACCAGCAGGGAGATGAACACCAGTAGAAGAAACGCGATCCCCCGGCGCCACCTCCGCAGGTAGAGATGGCCCAGGCCGGGAATCAGCCAGGCAGCGATCATCGCCACGACGGGGTTGCCCACCGTCGTCTGGGGCGCCGCCTGGGTCGTGGATGTGCTCCCGGGTTCTGCCAATCAGCCCTCCTCGGCAAAGAGCGCCTGCAGGCGCTCGCGAGACTGGCGGGGGTCCTCCGGAATGAGGCGTGTCTCCGCCAGCACGGTCATGAAGTTCGTGTCACCGGTCCACCGCGGGACCAGGTGAAAATGGAAATGGCCGGGCACTCCCGCACCCGCCGGAGCGCCCACGTTCATCCCCAGGTTGAAGCCGTGCGGGGAGTAGGCCTTCTGAAGCACCCTCTGGGCCTTGAGCACCAGCGGCCAGAACTCTGCCAGGGCCTCCTCCCCGCTGTCCATCGGTGAGGCCAGATGCGCGAGCGGAGCCACCATCAGGTGGCCGTTGGAGTAGGGATGGAGGTTCAGCATCACGAGGTGGTGCCGGGCCGTATGGACCACCAGGCGCTCGGGCTCGTGCGGAAGCCGCGCCGCGGCGCAGAAGAAGCACTCGGGCTCCGGAGCTTGCGCGGTGATGTACGAGTACCTCCAGGGAGTATAGAGATGTTGCATGCGGGCACGGGAGTCGGAGTCGGCCGGGAGCGCCGGGTCCGGATCAGCACTCGTCGTTCAGCAGTTCCCTGAGCTCCTTGCCCGGTTTGAAATAGGGGATCCGCTTGGGCGGAACCTTCACCTTGTCGCCGGTCTTGGGATTGCGCCCGGTGCGTGCGCCCCGGTGACGGATGCGGAAGCTGCCAAAACCCCGCAGCTCGATCTTCTCCCCTTCCTTCAGCGAGTGCACGATGCTGTCGAACACCGTGTTGACGATGATCTCTGCGTGCTTCTTGGTGAGCTGAGTGGTGCGGGCGACCTCTTCGACCAGCTCGGCCTTGGTCATCCCTTCCTTCTCGGATCTGTCGTCCACGTCCTTCAAAGGCACCGTCATCTCCCACCCCTCTTTGGTCTATGGCAACGGGCGGCCCCGCGGGCAGGCAAGGGCCGCCGTTCCCCGGTCTTGTGGAGACTACGCCTCCTGCTCCTCCGCCTCATCGTGCCCGCCGGACTGCAGCTCCTGAATCTCCTCCTCGGTCGGCTGCGGCACACCCCGCATCGACAGGCCGACCTTCTTGTCGTCCTCCTCGATGCGCAGGATGCGGGTCCGCACCCAGTCGCCGACGTTGAAGTGGTCCTCGAGCTTGGTGCCCGCAGGCACCTCGATCTCGCTGACGTGCGCGAGGCCCTCGAGGCCGTTGTAGATGTCGATGAAGAGTCCGAAGTCGGTCACATTCACGACGCGGCCGTCGAGGGTGTCGCCGGGATTGTGCCGGTTGGCGAACTCCTCCCACTCGTTGGGCATGAACTCCTTGATCGACAGCGAGACCCGCTGGTTCTCCACGTCGATGTTGGTGATCCGCGCCCGCACCGTGTCGCCCTTCTTGAGCACCTCGCTCGGATGCTTGACCCGCTTCGTCCAGCTCATGTCCGAGACGTGGATCAGGCCGTCGATCCCGTCCGTGATCTCGACGAAGGCGCCGAACTCGGTCAGGTTGCGCACCTTGCCCTCGATGATCGTGCCCTCGGGGTGGGTGTCCCGGAGCTCCTCCCAGGGGTTGCGCTCGGTCTGGCGCAGCGACAGGCTGATCCGCCGCTGGTCCATGTCGAGCTCGGAGACGATGGCATTGACCTCGTCGCCGACCTCCAGGATCTTGGCCGGGTTGACGACCTTCTTCGTCCACGACATCTCGCTGACGTGGATGAGGCCCTCGACCCCCTCCTCGATCTCCACGAACGCGCCGTAGTCCACGATGGACACCACGCGGCCGTGCACCCGCGAGCCGATGGGGTACTTCTTATCCACCAGCAGCCAGGGGTCTTCGGAGCGCTGCTTGTAACCGAGCGAGACGCGCTCCGTCTCGG
>DASQEB010000494.1:0-12193 GCA_035633875.1 Thermoanaerobaculia bacterium | reverse complement strand
CATGACGCTACCGATGTAGCCGTTGTGGCCGGTGACCAGGATGCGCATGGGCCTGGAGCGTATCACGGCGCCACCACACCGTACCGCACACACCCCTCGACCCGCCCGAGCCGCCACCCGAGCTGCCAGAGCCAGCGGGCGCGCCCTTCGCGGGTGGCGAGCATCAAAGGGGTCTTGAAGACCAGCTTCCCCCAGCGGAGGAGCCCCGGGACCCAACCCAGGCGGGGCATGCCGAGAGGGCGGTACTTTTTGTAGATGAGGACGTTGTACCGGCCGTAGGTGCGGCCCTGGCGGAAGAGGCTCCGCAGGTCGGCCTTGTGGCGGATGTGGACGACGGCGTCCGGCACGAAGGCGAAGCCGTACCCAGCGCGCTGGATACGCCAGCAGTAGTCGGTGTCCTCCAGGGCGGGCATCGACTCGTCGAAGCCGCCCACGGCCTCGTGCACGTGCCGGCGCACCGCGAGGCCGCCGCCGCCCGCGTGAGGGAGGTACGCCGGGTAGTCGTAGGCGGTGAGGCCGTCCTTCTGGGGATTGAGGTGCGTGCGCCGCACCCACGCGGGATTGAGCTTTTCGGTGTCGTACCGGCAGGCCACGAAGTCGTGTCGCCCAAGGGCCCGGCCCAGGGCGGCGAGCCAGCCGGGGGCCACCTCGTCGTCGGCGTCGCAGAAGAGGAAGGCGTCGCCGGTGGCGGCCGCGGCCCCGGCGTTCCGGGCGTGGGCCTGGCCCCGGCGGTCCGAGGCGTCGATCAGCCGGAGGCCGGGGAGCCGGTTGCGGAAGCCGTCGACGATCTCCCGGGAGGCGTCGGTCGAGCCGTTGTCCGCCACGAGGACCTCCCACTCGCCATCCCAGCTCTGGTTGGCAAGGGATTCGAGCTGGACGCCCAGGGTGGCCGCTGCGTTGAGGCAGGGGATGACCACGCTGAGCTTCAGGGGACGGTCCGGGGCGGGCATACGAGAGGGAGATGATAGCTCTTGATACCATTCCGCGCCGTGGACCCCTCATCGGCCGCGCCCCGCCCGCGGCTCTCGCCCGAGATCCTGCTGTTCGCGGCCCTGGTGGTCCTTCATCTGGTCCCCCTCTGGGCGTTCCCGTTTTTCCCTTCACAGGACGGCCCCGCACACCAGGAGACCGCCCGCATCCTGCGCGAGTACGACGAGCCCGGGGCGGCGCTGCTCCGGCAGTATTACCTGCCCAATCAAGAGGCCCTGCCGAATTGGTTCGTCTTCTTCTTCCTGGCCAGGATTTTCGCCTTCCTGTCGGTGCCGCTGGCAGAAAAGGTCCTGATCAGCCTCTATATCGTCTTCCTGCCGGTGTCGGTCCGGTACGCGCTCCGCTCGATCGATCCGCGGGCGGCCCCGCTGTCGATCCTCTCCTTCCCGTTCCTGTACAACTTTCTGTTCCACATGGGGTTCTACAACTTCTGCTTCAGCCTGGCTGCCTTCTTCTTCGCGGTGGGCTGGTGGCTGAGACACCAGGAGCGGCTCGGATCCTGGCGAGTGGTGGTGCTGGGGCTGCTCGTGTTGTGGGTGTACTTCTGCCACCCGGTCTCGCTGGTCTTGGCGTTCGCGGTGATCCTCACCCTGGCGGGCTGGCGGATGCTCCTGGATGTGCGAGCGGGGACGTCGCTCCTGCGCAGCGCCCGGAGGTGGCTGCCCGGTCCGGTGATTGCCTTCCTGCCGGCGCTCGTCCTGATGGCCTCGTTCGTGGGGAGCCGGATGGAGGAGAATGTCGCGACGATGCCGCTCGGGGTGAAGCTCCAGCACCTCGTGGCCCTGTTCTCGCTGGTCTCCGTGGACCGACGGTTGCTCGTCTTCTCCTTCGCCCTATCCTCCCTCTTCGGACTCATGACGGCCTGGTGTTTGGCGCGGCGGCTCCGGCGCCGAGGTCTCGAGCCGGCCGACGGACTGCTCCTCGCTGCCGGGGTCTGCGCCGCCGCCTACCTCCTGGCTCCCAGCACGTTGAGCGGAGGCGGGTTCCTCAATCAGCGGATCAACCTCTTCCCGTTCTTTCTCCTGATTCTCTGGTTCGGCACCTTCGAGATCTCCCGCCGGGTGCGATGGGGCCTCCGTCTCGCGGCGGCCGGCATCTCCCTGGGTATGCTCGGCCTCCTCTGGCCGCGCTACGCCGAGCTCAACGACTACCTGGCCGAGTACGTGAGCGCCGGGGAGCACATCGCGCCGGACTCGACCGTCCTCTCCCTGTCCTACGCCCACGAGGGAGTGGGGCCGGGCGGGAGGAAGCTGGCCTTCCGGCTGTGGCCGTTCGTCCATGCGACCGGGCACATCGCGGCCCGCAAGCGAATCGTGGACCTGAGCCACTACCAGGCGGACGAGGATTATTTCCCGATCTATTTCGATCCCGCCCTCAATCCCTTCCGGACGATGGGGAGCAACCGGCTCGCGATGGAAGGGCGGCCGCCGCTGGTGGACTTCCTCGCCTATCCGGAGCGGACGGGGGGGCGGGTGGATTACGTGCTGCTCTGGCAGGTGGAGGCGGCCCGGCCGGACAACCCGCGGGTCCGCGCGGTGCTGCGCCAGCTCGCGGCGGGGTACGAGCCGGTCTACACGTCGCCGCGGGGGTGGGTGCGGGTCTGGCGGAGGAGGGATCTCACCCGCGGTGCCAGCGCCCTCCCCACCGCCTCGTGCCCGGCGGCGTTCCAGTGGCCGTCCCTGGGATAGTGGAGGTCCTTCCAGTCGATGCCTGGGAGGGAGTCGAGGGCGAGGAAGGGGACGCCCCGGGCCGCGAGAGCCTTGGAGAGCGCGTCCCGGTCTCTCGCATAGCCCGGGGCCTGGCTGTCGAGGAGGACGGCGAAGAACCGGGCGCTGGCCCGCTCGACGATGTGGCGGGCCTCGTCGACCGCCCGGGCGCTCGGCTCATAGCTGCGAGCGGCGGGGAGCGGCTCCGGCGTGCGGCGGAGGGAGCGCGCCGCATTCCCCAGGGCGGGGAGGGCGAGCCGCATCAGGACCGAGGCCCGCTTGGCGTGGGCCGTGGCCGGGCCGATCACCGGCCAGCGCACCTCGGCGAGGTAGAGGTTGTCCCCCGAGAGCACCAGGCGGTCCGCATAGGCCTGGGCCACGATGAAGCCCTCCTTGTAGAGGAACGGCGTGGCGCACCGCTGGCGGTCCCAGGTGGGGGAGAGGGTCATCAGGACCACGTCCGGCCGGAGCTGGGGAAGCAGCCGCCTCAACCGTCCCACCATCTGCGGGCTGCCGTACCCGGGAACCCCGGCGTTGTAAACCCGGACGCCCGCCTCCCGTTCGAGCACGGCGGCATAGCTCCGGTCCACGGGTACGCCCTCCCCGAACGTCATGGAATCGCCGAGGGCGAGGACGGCCGGCCGGGCCGGGACTGTGTGGGCGTGATCCCGCAGGCCCTGGGCATCCACCGCCACCGGCACGTCGAACTCCCCGGTCCTGGCGAGCTGCCGTCCCCGGAAACCGGGGCGGAGTGTGTAGCCGCTCACCGGGTCGGGCTGGAAGAGGAACCGCGGATGGTTCCCCCCGGCGAACCAGGCCGAGCCCCGGCCCGTCGCGCCCAGGCCCAGAATGCGCAGGGCCACCTCGGCGAAGAGGAGGGTGAGGAAGAGGGAGAGGGCGGAGAGGAGGAGCTTCTTCTTCACGCTGGCCTCTGGGCGGTCAACGTGAACGTCATCCCGTCCCCCTCCGCCTCCAGGTCGATCTGGTAGAGGTAGAACGGCTCCTCCGTCCACCACATGCGGTGGACCGCCCGCGGCCGGTGCAAGAGGAACCATTGCGCGGTCCCGTTCGCCGCGTCGAGGCGGACGCCCGAAAGCGGGGTGGGGCTGCCGATCAGGATCTCACCCGGCCGGCCGGGGGTGAGCCGGAGCCGGGCGCCGTCGCTTTCCACCTGGACGGAGTTGGTGAGCGGCTTGATCCACAGGCCGTTGTGGATGAAGTCGTCCTTGCCGGAGGGCTTCAGATGCGACTGGGTCGTCTCATAGGGGAGCCCTGCGCGGGCCACGTCCGAGACGTAGCGCAAGCCTCCCGCCGGATCGAGGGGATAGGTGCGGGGGTGCGCCCACAGGGGCCAGAGGAACGGTGCGGCGAGGGCGGCGGCGAGGAATGCCCACCAGGCCTTCGCCGGTCGGGCGGCGAGGAACCAGAACGCGGGGTAGAGGGGGAGGAAGTAGCGGTTGGCGATCGCTCCGCCCCCGCCCCAGAAGTTGAACGGCCGCATCACGAAGAAGGCGGCCAGGGCCGCCACGACCGCGAGGAGCAGGGCCCAGCGTCCCTCGCCGGGCCGGAAGGCGAGGAGGCCCAGGAGCAGCGGGAGGTAGTAGGGGAGCACCCCCACGTGGCGGCCGGCGAGGAAGTAGAGGGAGTTCCAGGCCGTCTGGCGGGCGTCGAGATGGATCCAGGGGATCCAGGCGTGGCTCCCCCGCTCGGCGACCTGCCGCTGCAGCTCCTCGGGGGGGAAGTCCACCTCCGGGAATCCGGTGTAGGAGTAGAAGCTCCGGCGGGCGCCCGCGTAGCTCGTCCAGGACTCCCGCTCGGCCAGGTTGAAGAGGCTCGACGAGGCGGCCAGGAGGGCGGCGCCCGCGAGGAGCGCGGCGATCCCGATCGTCCGCCGCCGCACTGGGACCGCCAGGGCCGCCGGCAACAGCAGGGAGGCATAGAACGGCCGCGACGTGGCCACGATCCCCAGCAGGACCCCCACCGCGAGCCAGCGCAGGATGCGGCGTCCCCGGGATTCCTCGCCGGGAGACCCGTACGCCAGCGAGAGAGCCAGGGCGGCGAGGCACATCAGGAAGAGGTCGGAGTGGACCCAGAAGACGTAGGCGAAGGCCACCGACGCGAAGATCCAGGCCGCCACCCAGAGCGGAGCGGCGGGCCCGATGCGCCGCTCGAGGACGTGGGCCGCCACCACCGCGGCCAGGAGGAGGAGCAGGGCGTTGGCGATCGCCGGGCCGCGGACCGGAGCGAGGCGCACGAAGGGGGCGATGTAGAAGGAATACGAGACCGGCTTGCTGTAGACGAGGGCGCCCCCGTCGCCGCTCTGGAGGATGAGGCCGTCCGGCTTCGTCCCCCACTGGGCGAGGAAGCGGTCGAAGTCCGCCCGGGAATAGCGGAGGTCGAAATCCCACGCCAGGCTCTGGGCCTGCATGAGATAGGTTGCCTCGTCGCCGATCAGTCCCGGCCACGTCCGCCGGTCGAGGGTCACCGCCCCGACGAGGGTCGCCGCCAGGAGCAGGGCGAGGACGGCCCAGCTCCAGGTTCGCAGCATGCCGGGGGATTATGCCACCTACTCCACCACCATTTGGAACCGCTCCGCCGGCCCGGCCTCCCACCGCAGGGCGCGGATCCCGCCTTCGCCGCTGACCTCGGTGCCGAGGAAGAGCCCGGCGGCGGTCTCCAGGGCGATGGCGCCGTCCAGCTTGCGGAGGAGGAAGGTCTCGGGCTCGGCCTCCGGATCGTCCAGGGCGAGGAGCCGCCCTCCCTGACCGGGCTCGGTGGCGAGATAGGAGCCGTCGCGGGTTATCAGGCTCACGGGATCGCCGTCCTCCAGGGCGCCGCCGTTCCAGTCCCAGAGCGTCAGCGTCTCTCCGGTCCCCCGGGTCCAGCGGTCGGCCCGGACGGCGACCTCCCGCTCGGGCTCTCCGTCGAGGAGCTCCTCGGGAATCTCTTCCGCGGCCACGTACTGGCCGGTGGAGCTGCGCAGAGCGACCTGCTGGGCGTTGGCGACGATCATCCGGCGGAAGTCGTCCCACATCGGCGCCTTCGTCCCGTCGGGCTTGACGAGCCAGAAGCCGCGCATGTGCCGGTTTTTCGGCCGGCCGCGGAAGACGCGCTTCGGCTCGTTGCAGTAGATCTCCCAGTAGACGGCCCAGCGCACGCCCCAGCCCAGGGCGGCCTCGGCGAGCTTCTTGATGACGCCGCGCTGGGTCTGCCTGGGTTTCAGGTGGTCGATGGCCGCCCCGAACTCGCCGAGGTAGATGTTCTTCGCTCCGAAAGCCTTGCTGTCGGGCGCTTTGGCCGCCAGATAGTCCAGGGCTTTGACGAGCTTCTTGGCGTCGAAACCGATGTCCCATGTGGAGTAGGAATAGAGGTCCGCCCGCGTGAAGGGGATGACGTTGTTGGTCGCCGTCACCTTGCCCTGCATCGCACGGCCGAGGTGGTTGACCTCGACGGCGTGCCAGACCTCCACGTTCTGCTGTCCCACTTCGGCACGGGCCTGCTCGACGCCGGCCTGCCGGGCATTGAGCCAGTCGATCATGCCCTGGACCCGCACCTCGTCCGGGGCGGCCCCGTCATCGGGAAGGCCTGAGCGGAGCAGGTGGTCTCCCTCCCAGTTCTGGAGCACGAAGGTCTTGCCCGTGCCGGCATAGGTGGTGAGCAGATACCGGGCGAGGTTGTACGCCTGGGACCGCTCCCTCTCGATCTCCTCGGCGGACATGCCGTCGACGAAATACACCTCGGGCGCCGTCACCAGCTCGAGGAGGAAGACCTTGAAAGGCTTGGCGAAAAGCTCCTGATAGTAGGACCGCTGCACCAGGTCCATCATCTCCTCCGGGATCGGCTCCCAGTCGGAGTTGAAAGGATAGGTTCTGGTGGGGTCCAGAGCGAGCCACACCTTGATGACCCGGCTGCCGAGCTCCAGGATGCGGTCCGCCCCCTCGTTGAGGTAGTCCTCCTCGGTGAAGTTGTACTTGCCGGCGACGTGCGCCACGCCGAGGACGTCGCGTACGCTGGGGCCGGAATCGGCCGCGGAGAGGGGCCGGGAGCCGCCGGCGAGGCCGGCCAGGGCCAGCCAGACCAGGGCCCAGACCAGGGTGCGGCGCGGGGCGGAGGGGGACAAAGAACCTGCCTTCTGCATCATGGGTGCCTCGTTTCGAACTTCTTCATTGTACCTTGGAGCGGCGGGTCTGGATCGAAAGGGAGGAGAAATGCGTGCGGTGGTGATCGACGGATACGGCGGGAGCGAGCGGCTCCAGGTGCGGGAGATCCCGGAGCCGGGACCGCCCGGCCCGGGGCAGGTCCTCGTGCGGGTACGGGCCACGAGCGTCAATCCCATCGACTGGAAGATCCGCCGGGGAAGCCTGCGCTTCGTCATGCCCGCGACGTTCCCCCTGATTCCCGGCTTCGACGTCGCCGGCGAGGTGGCGGCCGTCGGCCCCGAGGTGACCGGCTTCCAACCGGGGGATCCTGTTTTTGGAGGCGTGGACATCGACCGCCACGGCGGCGCCTGCGCCGAGCTCGTCCTGGCCCGGGAGGCCGCCCTCGCCCCCTTGCCCGGATCGCTGTCGTTCGAAGGTGCCGCCGCCCTCCCCACCGCGGGCCTCACCGCCCTCCAGGCCCTGCGCGACAAGGGCGAGCTCGCGGCGGGGGAGAGGGTGGCGATCAACGGAGCGTCGGGAGGAGTCGGCCACCTCGCCATCCAGATCGCCCGCGCCCTGGGAGGCCGGGTCACGGGAGTCGCGAGCGCCCGCAACCTGGACTTCCTCCGCGAGCTGGGAGCCGAGCGGACGATCGATTACGAAGAGGATGACCTCGCGGCCGAGGACGACGCCTGGGAGATCGTCTTCGACGCCGCCGGGAACCGCTCCTACCGCGACGTGGAGCCCTCCCTGGTGGGGGACGGCGGCATCTACGTCACTACCAAAGTCGGTCCGGACATCTTCGGCTGGGTCGCGGTCACCACGATCGGAGGTCTGCTGGGAAAAAAGAAGCGCGCGCGGATCGTCGCCGTAAAGTACCGCGCCGAAGATCTCGTCCACCTCGCACGCCTGGCGGATTCGGGGAGGCTGCGGCCGGTGCTTCAGGATGTCTTTTCGCTGGAGGAGATCGGGAAGGCGCACGAGCTCAGCGAGACGGGGCAGGTGCGGGGGAAGGTCGGGGTGCGGATCGCGTGAGCGTTCGGACCGGGGATCGGCGACCTTTCGGAAGGCTCCAGGGGCGATTTCATGTGCAGGACTTCCGCCGCGGTGTGCAAACTAGAAGCTCCAGAGCGCCTGGGACAGAGGGGGGAGCGTTCCAGGACCAATTCGCTGTGCAATTTTTCTGCTGCTCTGCACATTCGAAGCCCGAAATCTTGCCCAGATGGCACGTTCGAGCGGTTTCTGGAAGCTCCGGTGTGCAAACTTCTCCGGATCATGCACACCGCCGGCGGCGCGGAGCATTCCGGGACCGTTCTTTTGCACACAGCGGCCCTTTCGCTGCACACAGAAGTCGCGACGGAGCGCTGCCGGCCCGGTTCTGGACGTTCCGCAAGGGCGTGGGATCGCTCCGCAGCACGTCGCGATCGCTCTCCCGCCTTTCGCGAGCGTTCCGCCGCGGTGCGGGAGAGTTCCGGAGAGACGATGAAGCTCTTCTGAAGGACGATCGAGTGGGGTGAGAAGGGTGAGGAGCGGCCCAGTCTACCTTAGGAAAATTTTCGGTTGATCCCTGATCTATTCAGCAGCCGTGGCTGCTGCACCAGCCCACGTCCAGAGTCCCGGCCGGTCGCTGTCGACTTCTTACCGCTCCCGTTCCAACCCTTCGCATCAAGGGATCTCCTCCAACCGCCGCATCGCGGATTCGGGAGACACCGGCCGGTGCTTCAAGAGGTGTTTTCACTGGAGGAGATCGGGAAGGCGCACGAGCTCAGCGAGACGGGACACGTGCAGGGGAGATTGTGGTGCGGGTCACGTTATCTTCTTTTACTCGGGAAGTGTGCATTCATTCTCCGACCTCCGCCAACGTGCTCTCGACGACGGTGCTCGCAAGCCCTTTCAAACAGTCAAGCTGTCCGACTTTCGAGAGGAGGATCAAGGGAGAGGCGCTGACGACGAATCGTCCGTCACTCACGCTGGAGCTCCTCCCGAAGCTCCTCCAGAGTCACTTGCACGGCAGGGATTTTCCTTCGAAAGAGCTCGTCCAGGAATTCTGCCCGGCTTACACTCGCGATTTCCGCGGCTTTGCCTTGAGAGATCATTCCCTGGGAGTACCAGTGAATGGCAGCGGCAAGCCTCATTTCGGCGGCAAACTCCTCCGGAGCTTTCCGAAGTGCCGAAAACACGGTAGGAGGAAAATCGAAGACGACCTGGGCCATGCTCGTATCCTCTATGTCCTTCAGCCTCTTACCCTATCAACCCCCCGCCAACTCCCGCAACGTCTCCTTCAGCAACCCATAGAACCGTTCCACCGAATCTACCTTCACCCGCTCGTCCGGCGAGTGCGCCCCTTCGATGACCGGGCCGAAGGAGATCATGTCCATGCCGTGGAACTTCTCTCCGATCACGCCGCACTCCAGACCCGCGTGGACGGCCTTGAGCTCGGGGTCCGAGCCCTGGACGCGCTGGTGGACGTCCCGGAAGAGCTTGAGGAGGGGAGACTGGACGTTCGGCTTCCAGCCGGGGTAGCCCTCGTTCTCCTCGACGGAGGCTCCCACGAGCTCCGCGGCGGCGCGCAGGCGCCGGCGGGTGGCGGTCATGGCCGAGGCGATCGAGCTGCGGGTGCTGAGGAGGACCTGGATCTTGCCGTCGGTCTCGGAGACGGCGGCGAGGTTCACGCTCGTCTCGACGAGGCCGGGGATGTCCTGGCTCATGGCGAGGACGCCGTGGGGGAGGGTGTTCAGGAGAAGCAGGAGCTTCCGCGTGAGGTCCGCGGTCCAGACCTTGTCCGCGGTACCGTCATGGGTTTCGAAGGAGAGGTCCGGCTCGACATTGCGGATCTCCTCCTGGATGGCGGCGACCTCCTTCTCGACAGCCTGTGTGAAGGCGTCGCGCTGGCCGGCCGGGACGGCGACCCGGGCCGAGGATTCGCGGGCGATGGCGTTGTGCTTGTTGCCGCCCTGGAAGGCGGCGAGTTGGAAGGGTACCTCCTGGAAGGCCGCGTGGAGGGCGCGCGCCAGGAGCTGGACGGCGTTGCCGCGCTGCTGGTGGATCTCGAGGCCCGAGTGGCCGCCTCGCAACCCGGAGAGCCGAAGGTCGAGAATGGCCGAGCCGTCCGGCACCGGCTCCGTCTCGATCGGCAGGAAGATCTTCGTGGAGGACCCGCCGGCGCAACCGACGGTCACCGCCCCCTCTTCCTCGGAGTCCAGATTGAGGAGCCGTTTGCCTTGAAGCGCGATGGCGTTGGAGTCCAGGGCCACGGCGCCGGTCAGGCCCGTCTCCTCGTCGACCGTGAACAGGAGCTCCAGCGGGCCATGGACGAGGTCATCAGCCTCCAGCACGGCGAGCATGGCGGCGACGCCGATGCCGTTGTCCGCGCCGAGGGTGGTGCCGGTGGCCTTCACCCAGCCGTCCTCCTGCCGGGGGACGATGGGGTCGCGCTCGAAGTCGTGGGACACGCCCGAGTTCTTCTCCGTCACCATGTCCAGATGGCTCTGGAGGACGACGAGGGGAGCGCCCTCCTTGCCGGGCGACGCGGGCTTCTCCACGACGAGGTTGCCCGTGGCGTCTGAGCGGTGGCGATAGCCCTTCCGCTCGGCGAGATCGAGGATGTAGCGGCGCATCCCCTCCTCCTTGGTGGAAGGGCGGGGGATGGTGAGGATCTGGTCGAAGTGCTTCCAGAGGGACTGGGGTTGGAGCTCGGAGACGAAGGTCATCGGAACCTCCTCGGTCGTTGACGAGGCCAAGGATACAACCGGGCAGGCGGAGGGGGCCAGCCCGGATAGCGCATGCTCTCACTGCACAAAGGAGGGGCTGTATCCCTGGAACTTGGTCCCATTCTGGCACGCTTCCGGAGAACGTATCCCTTGACGGCGTGTGCAAGGCATGGCAGACTTAGTGTATGGCGATCCCGGAGAAGTTGCCTGACGCTCCCTCCTCTGAGGATGTTGACCTGCAGGAAGTCTGTTCGTATGACGACTTGAGCGAAGACGCGCTCGTCTTACTGGCGGAGCAGATCTTTCTAGAGCTCGATCGCGAAGAGAGCCAGGATTGAAATCTCCACAGCGCGGGCAGGTGTGGCTGGTAGACTTGGGGATGGCAGCAAAGGTTCGTCCCTGCTTGGTTCTGAGTATCCCCTTAACAGATGTCGACCGCGCACTGGTGACGGTCATTCCGCATACAACCCGGGTTCGTGGTAGCCGCTTCGAAATCCAAGTGGCAACCCCGTTCCTGCGGAGAAACGGCGTTTTCGACACACAGAACCTCCTCAGTACCCCACTGGCCAAGTTGGTGCGGTACTTGGGCGGACTGACTAGATTCCAGATGGTAGAGATCGAAAAACGTCTTTGCTTCTGGCTCGGCCTGCCAAATCCAGGGGAAAGACCCGAGGTCGCGTGATTCTCTGTCCCCCTCACCCCTCCACCACCACCCGGAACGCCCCGAACCGGTCCGGTCGCAGATGCGTCCCTGGTGGCTGCCGCCGAGCGGCTGGGTTTGCTCAAGATCTTCACACTGGACCGGCATTTCTACGTGTATCTGGCCAATGACAGGTACGCCTTCGCCATTGTACCGATCATCTCTTGATCCCTGGACCCGACACCTGCTCGAACGCATTCAAACGAACCCCGAGATCTTCGGAGGCAAACCCATCATCCGGGGCATGCGCATCTCGGTGGAGCTGATCCTGAGCCTTCTTGCCCAGGGAGCGACGGAAGAGGCCATCCTTGGAGACTATCCAGAGCTCGAGCCGGACGACATCCGTGCCTGCCTCGCATATGCCCATGCCGTGATGGGTTGATCTCCCGCTCCTCGACCGCGCCTCACCCCTCCGCCAAAGCCCGCCGCAACTGCGCTGTCAGCGGGTGATCCTCTCCCACAGACTCCGCGGCGGCGACGGCCGCCTCCTCCAGGTGACGGCGGGCGGCGTCGGCGTTCCCGGTCTCCCGCTCGATGACTGAAAGATTGTTCAGGTCCGCAGCCACAGTGGGATGCCGGTCTCCGAAGGCCTGGCGATCGATGGTGAGGGCGGCTTCGAGATGGCGCCGGGCGCCCTCCATTTCGCCGAGGTCTCTCAGGGCGCTTGCCATATTGGTGAGAGCCCGGGCGGTCTGCGGGTGGGACTCTCCGTAGAGCCGGCGGATGATGTCGACGACGGGACGGAGGTAATGGAACGCCTGCTCCTTTTCTCCCAGCTCCCGCGAGAGCGCCGCGAGGTTCCCGAACTGGGCGGCGACGGCGGGGTGGATGTCCCCGAGGGTCCGGCGGTGGATGGCGAGGGCCTGGACCAGATGCTCGCGCGCCGCCTCCCGCTCTCCCAGGTCCCGCAGGACGGCGGCCAGGTTGGAGCGGATCGCAGCGGCGTCC
>DASQEB010000493.1:0-21845 GCA_035633875.1 Thermoanaerobaculia bacterium | reverse complement strand
TCCTCCCCTCCCGGTCTGCGCTCCGGCCCTCGCGAATTCCCGTTGCGCCCTCGCCGGGTACGGCTGCGCCCTCGGGAAATGCCTGTGCGCCCCGGCGGATTTCGGAGGCGCCCTCGCGAATTTTCGATGCGCCCCCGCGAGTTTCGGACCCGCCCTCGGGAATTTTGGACGCGCCCTCGCGAATTGGCACTGGCTCATTTTAAGCTAGCGTGAAAGATTCTTTAAAATCAGGTATTTACGGGCGGAAAGATCGGGTGTAAGGTCCCTCCCAGAAGGGAGGGATTGTCCCCTCTCCAAGACAGGCAAGCGGCCCGACGGAGCGCCAGTCACGCCCCGCCGGACCTAACCCGGACAGGAGAACTGTTCCATGCCCGAGCTAACTCCGCAGTCTACACCGCCCGAAGTGGCGGCCATCCCGCCCATCGTCGACCCCGCCGCGTTCGAGGACTTCCCCGTCCTGCGGGAGTGCTACCTGCTGTACGTCACCGACTTGGAGGCAAACGACGCCCTCCGGGACGTGGCGGAGTTGCTGTACAACATGACGCTTGAGTACTGGAATTACTGGCCCGACCATCCGGAAGGGCTCATCCGGGCGCAACTGCGGGCCGCCGTGGCGGACGTCCGCTTCCTACAAGGATTCCTCGCCATGATGGAGCGGGATGAAGCTGCGATGAGCACCCCGCACGAAGAGCACCTCTGCCGGGTGGCGGGGGACGCCTCCCAGGATTTGGCAGCCATCGCGGACCGCGTCGAAAAGGAGCTGGGCACATGGCGGGGGTGAAGCTGAAGCGGCCCCGCGTCGTCGTGTACCCCACCCCCGAGCAGTTGGCCCGGTGGGAGTCGTGGGCGAACACCTGGAGGCGCCCTCTCCCCCGGTTCGTCGCGTTCGTCATGGACTACGCCTGCCACGTTCTCCGCGAGCAGGAGCGCGGCAGGCGGACCGATCTCGACGAAATCGGGCTCCGGCTGGATCAGCGGGACAAGCTGCGCGCCATCGTGATCCAGGCCCGGGACGCCCTCGACAAGCTGGCGGAGTCCCTCCGGTGAAGGTCGCCAGCTTCACCGTCCACGCCGATGCCCGGCAGAGTGCAGCCTGGAAGCGCATGGCGGACTCTGAGGGGTTCCCCTCCGTGGGGACGTGGATCGCCCAAGCGTTGGACCGGTATCTCGAAGCGCTCCGCAAGGCGGGGAAGCCCGTCCCGCTCGCGTGGGCGCGGTTCGGCCGGTTCCGCGTCCAGCTTCAGGACGGCCGGGAGATCGAGGTCCCCGGCCGTCTCTCCCCTCCTTTCGGCATCTTCCGGGGTGATGCCATCTCCGGCCCCGGTCCTGTGGCCTGTGGGCGCCATACGCTCGTCTACGCCCCCACGGGCCGGGTGATCGCCACCCTGCCCACGGAGCGGGCCTGCAAGACCCTGGCAGGCGATCTCTCCCGGGTGTGGGTGCGGTGGGGAGGGAAGGAGCCGGCAGAAGATCCCGCCCCCATTCTGGCCCGCCTGTAGCTGTCCCCACGGGGCGGTTCCTCCCCCGGGACCGCCCCTGTGTTACCATGGGATCATGCAAAACCGGTCACGCACGAAGAAGCCCAAGCGTCCACGCGATTTCAACGAGCGGGCCTTCCAGTCCGTCGCCATCCTGACCGGCACTGCCGAGCTCCCACCGGAGGAACCGGAAGATCCTATTCGCGCTGCTGCCGCCCTCATAGGCCGCAAAGGCGGCCTGAAAGGCGGCAAGGTTCGCGCTGAACGGATGACTCCGGAGGAGCGCAGCGCGAGCGCCAGAAAGGCGGCGGCGGCGCGCTGGAAGGATAGAGAACGGCAGTAAGAGCTACCCCCCGCAATTGGTGATGACCCCTCGCAATATTCCAAATTGGAATATCCGTGAGCCCCAACCACAACCCTAAGTACAAGATACTGCTTCATCGCCTCAGAGCGGCGCGCAAGACTGCCGGTCTCACCCAAGCCGAAGCGGCGCGCCGTGTCGGCCAGCGTCAAGCCTTTATTTCCAAGGTTGAAGCCAACAAGAGGACCATCGATCCGGTTGAACTTGTGGAGCTGGCTCAGGTATACGGTAGATCAATAGAGTACTTCCTCGACTTCAGAGAACCAGGAGAAGGCGGGAGCGAAGAATGAAGCCATCAAAGCGGCAGAGGACCTAAAAACCCATTTTAGAATAAAAGCGTCGCGCTTGTTGCTGTCACTCAGGCACCGCCACTTCAGATGTTAGACTTCCTCCGTTCGTAGCAGCACACGCAGCAAGGAGGGTCAAATGCCTTTTGAGGTCTTCTCCAAGCGGTCGGCCGGCAAGATGAAGCTGCCGACCATCACCGTCCAGAAGCGTGGAACGCTCAGCGTCAACGCTTCAGCGGCCGCCTTTCTGGCCGGTGGAGAGATACCCGACAAGGAGTTACCCGTTGAACTTCTTTTTGACAGGGAGTTGAACGTCCTCGGTCTGCGGCGGGCGCAGTCAGATCATCCAAGCGTGTACATGCTGCGCAAGCAGCAGAAGTCGGATTCGTTCCTTCTGGCAGGCAAGGCATTCACGGCCTACTATGGCATCCCTACCGGGGAGGCGCGCCGCTATGTGGCCAAGGATTTCGGTGACGGCATCCTTGGGGCCGAGTTGGGAGGCGATTACACGGATGCCTCAAGAGAGGAATCGGATGTAGACGAAGTAGCTCCGGCGTCTGAGGTTATCCCGGAACCCGTAAGGACGGTTAACCAGGCAAGCAAGGAACCTGCTGAACCGACGAAGAAGGGTAAGCAGCTACCGTTACCTCCCCCTGCCAAGTTTCGAGGGAGATGAAATGCTCCAAGTAGCCATGTCTCCGGCGTGATGTCCGCGCGATCCGGGGGAGAAGGCGAACCCCACCCTCAGTTTCCGCTTGTCTAGGGCCGTTCTGAGGGTGGGGGGTGGACAAGAACAACCGGTTGAGCTGTTCCCCGGCCGTGTCCTTGTGGGGCAAGGATGCGGCCGGGCTCTTCTTTTTCGCATACTTCCCCGCCAGAAGTCAAGCAGGCCTCTTGACTTCGCGTGTCCGCTCACGCATAATGTTCAGTATGTCAAACGTCCTGAGCAACGCCGACCGCGCCGCCGTCGTCGCCGCCCTGGTGGAGGGCAACTCGATCCGCGCCACGTCCAGAATGACGGGGGTTGCCCGGAACACGGTCACCAAGCTTCTGGTGGATCTCGCGGCGGTCTGCGATGAGTTCTCCCGGGCGAAACTGGTCCACCTGCCCTGCAAGCGCCTCCAGATCGATGAGATCTGGGAGTTCTGCTATGCCAAGGAGAAGAACGTCCCCGCCGACAAGAAGGGCAAGTTTGGCTATGGCGACGTGTGGACGTTCGTCGCCATCGACGCGGACACGAAGCTGGTGCCGTCGTGGCTGGTCGGCACCCGGGACGCGGGGTGCGCTACAGAGCTGATGCAGGATCTCGCCGGCCGTCTCGCGAACCGGGTGCAGATCACCACGGACGGCCTGAAGGCGTACATCGCCGCCGTCGAGGACGCCTTCGGGGGCGACGTGGACTATGCCGTCCTTCAAAAGATCTACGGCCCGGCTCCGGAAGGGGAGCGGCGCTACAGCCCGGCCGAGTGCATCGGCGCCGAAAAGCGCTCGATCACGGGCGAGCCGAACCCCTGGCACGTCTCAACGTCCTACGTCGAGCGCCAGAACCTGACGATGCGGATGTCCATGCGGCGGTTCACCCGGTTGACGAACGGCCACAGCAAGAAGGTAGAGAACCACATCGCCGCCGTGGCCGTCCACTTCTGCTATTACAACTTCTGCCGGGTTCATATGAGCCTCGGGAAGGGACAGGACGGCAAGGGTCGGACGCCTGCCATGGCGGCCGGAGCGGAGTCCCGGAAGCTGGAAATCGGCGACCTGATCGCGTTATTGCCTGATAGTGAAAAGAAGGCGGGGTCAAAATGAGCCAGTACCCGCGAATTCCGGACGGCCCCTCGCGAGGGCGCAACCGGAGCTCGCCGGGGCGCTGCCGTCCCCCGCGAGGGCGCATCGGGAATTCGCCGGGGCGCACACGGGATCGGCGAGGGCGGGACCATCCCCCGCGGGGGCGCACACGTCCCTGGCGAGGGCGCAACCGAATTCGCGGGGGCGGACACGCAATCGGTGGGGGCGGACAGGGATTTGCCGGGGGCGAGGTGCCCTTACACGGAGGCCGCCCAGGCCGGCTGCGGGGTGGACGGCACCGCTCCGAACCTCCGCTCCCGGCGGTGGAACTCGCGGACGGCGTCGGCGAGGTCGGCGGCGGTGAAGTCCGGCCACATGCGCTCGGTGAAGACCAGCTCGGCGTAGGCGCACTCCCAGAGGAGGAAGTCGGAGAGGCGCTTCTCTCCACCGGTGCGGATGAGGAGGTCCACGTCCGGCGCGGGGTTGCTGCCGTCGGCCAGGAGGCGTGCGAAGGTCTCGCGGGAGAGGTCGGCTCCCTCGCGGCGGCTGCGGGTGGCGGCGCGGAGGATGGCGTCCCGGGCGGAGTAGTCCACGGCGATGCGGAGATGGAAGCGGCCCGCGTGGCTGGTCCTGGCCTCGGCCGTCTCGATGACCCGCACGAGCCCCGGAGAGAGCCGGTCGCGGCGGCCGATGACGGTGATGCGGATGCCCTTGTCCGCGCACTTGTCCGCCTCGGCCAGCAGGTAGCTCCGGAACAGCCGCATCAGGGCCCGGACCTCCTGGTCCGGCCGGCGCCAGTTGTCGGAGGAGAAGGCGAAGAGGGTGAGGGTGCCGACCCCCAGGTTGGCGGCTCCCTCCACGACGTGGCGGACCGCTTCGACGCCCGCGACGTGTCCCGCGGTGCGTGGACATCCCCGGGATGTGGCCCAGCGGCCGTTGCCGTCCATGATGATGGCGACGTGGATCACGGCTTCTCCCCTCCGGTCCGGTTGATGATGTCGAGAACCTCCCCTTTGCCCTGGACCCACGCCATACCCCGGACCGACCAGGCCCGCCAGCCGCCGCCGAGATCGAGATTCGGGTCCTTGCGGAGGAGCGCCTGGACGATCCGCTGGTCCCCCCGGGCGACCGCTTCCTGGAAGGCCGTCCAGCCGTGCGAGCTCACGGCGCCGGGATCGGCCCCCGCGGCCAGGAGCACGTCCACGATCTCGGCCTCCCCCTGGCTCGCGGCCATGGCCAGCGGGGTGAGGCCGTTGGGGGCCGGCTTGTCGACGTCGGCCCCGGCGGCGATCAGGGCGCGGACGGTCTCCGGCTGCCGTGTGTGGACGGCGTGGAGGAGGGGAGTCCAGCCGTTGGGCCCGGTGTCGTATTGGTTCGGGTCCGCCCCCGCCGCCGTAAGGGCGGTGACGGTCTCGGCATGTCCCTCGCGGGCGGCCCGGATCAGGGGAGTCGTCCAGCCCGGATAGCGGGGGTGCGGCCGGTCCGGCGGCACCCGGCGGGCGACCGCGAGGGCCACGGCCCCGAGGACCACCAGGCCCATCGCGAGGGAGGCCAGGATCCGGGTTTTCACTGCGACCCATCCTGCAGCAAATGACTTTGTGTCGCAAAGCGCATGGGCGTACTCCGGCTCCAGTCAACCGACGCGGGTGGCCTGGATGATCGCTTCCATATGGTCCAGATAGCGCTCGAGGGCCCGCCGGCCAGGGTGTGTCAGGCGGTACTCCGTCTTGGGAACCCGGCCCTCGAAGTACTTCTCGCACGCGATGTAACCGGCTTCTTCGAGCTTGCGCGCGTGGACGCTCAGGTTGCCATCGGTCGTCTTCAGGAGCTTTTTCAGGTCATTGAAGCTCAGGTGATCGTTGACGGCCAGGGCGCTCACGATCCCCAGCCGCATCCGCTCGTGGATGACGCGGTCGAGGTCGAGGGCGGACTGCTGCACGGTGCCGGGAGTGACCACGGGCTCCTCCTCGGCACCGGCGGCGCCGTCTTCCTGCTTGAGCGGGCTCCCCTTAGCCACCATGCCTCCAGGCGATGAAGATCCCGAACAGCACGTGCAGCCCCCCGAAACCCGCGGCCATGAAGGCGTCCCCCCAGGCGGGGGGGGCGATCAGGGCCAGCGTCCCCACTCCCATGAAGGCGAGCCCCATGACCGGGACGGTGCGCACCGAGAAAGCTCCCCCGGTGACGACGCCGGTGCCGTAGAGGAGGAGCCAGAGCCCCGGCAGCACGTCCACCATTCCGGCGTTGAAGAGGACCGGGGTGAGGAGCCCTCCCGCGATGAAGGGGGGGAAGAGGCCGAGGGCGAACCGCCGCACCGGGCGGGAGAGGAGGCTGATCTCGGCCCGCCGCGCCTTCCACGCGATGGCGCCGACGGAGAGAAGCGCTCCCAGAAGAGCGTCCACCAGCCAGACGGCAAGCCAGGCCTCGGGAGTCGTCTGGCGGGCCGCGACGAACGCCGCCGCCAGGGCGGTGAGGCCCACCGCCACCTCCCCGATGCCGGAGACTGCGGTGAAGCAGGCCGCGCCCTCCATGGTCTCGCGGATGAACCGCAAGTTGTCCATCGCCCGCAGGTGAAGGGCTGGGGGAGGAATGAGCCGGGGCCGCGTGGGCTTGGGATCGATCACATTGAGAATGTACGCCGGGGCGGAGGTGGCGTCAAGTACTTTTCGGCGCAAAGCCGCCCGGGGGCGCAATGAAGTGCGCCCCTACTGCAACACACGGGTCCGTGATCCGTCCCGGACCGCGTTCCCCGCCCCCCGGAATGTCTTTGTCGTCCACGGACGCTCCGCTGGGGCGCTGTCGGTTGGAGCCCACGATCGATCCGGGAGGGTTGTAGGGGCGCAATTCATTGCGTCCCCCCGGGCGCCCCTACTGGCGCTCCATCGCCCCCGCCCGCTTCTTCGCCAGATTCGCCACCATCCCGACCATCCCCATAAGCCCCATGGACTTGCCCATGGAGAGCTCGCGGCCGAAGACGCGGTAGACGATGTCGGTCGGAACCTGGGCGACCTCTTCGGGCGGGGCTCCGGAGAGGGTCTGGTCGAGGATCGCGGCCATGGCCTTGGCGGAGATGCCCTGGGGGTTCTCCACGGCGAAATGGAAGTCGAGGGTGCCGTCCGGCCGCTCCTCGGCGAAGACGTAGGCCTCGGACTCGCAGGCGGGGACCCGGGTCTCCTCGGGGAAGGGCCGCCGGGAGATCCGCGGCGGCACCTCCTGGAAGCGGTTGGCGACGTCGATGAGGAGCTGGATGCGCTCGTTGCGGTCGGTGACCATGTCGAGCATGTCCAGCATCCGGGTCAGCTTCTCGGGAACGGGCATGCGGCGATCTTCCTCCCAGGATCAGCGCTCGATGGGCACTCCGACGAGGTTGCCCCACTCGGTCCAGCTCCCATCATAGTTCCGCACCCGGCCGTAGCCGAGCAGGTGGGTCAGGACGAACCAGGTGTGGCTGCTCCGCTCGCCGATGCGGCAGTAGACGACGACGTCGTCCTGGGGCTGGAGCCCGGCTTCCTTTTCGTAGAGGGCCCGCAGCTCCTCGGCGGACTTGAAGGTGCCGTCTTCGGCGACCGCCCGTGCCCAGGGGATGTTGGCTGCGCCGGGGATGTGCCCGCCCCGCAGGGCCCCCTCGTTAGGGTAATCCGGCATGTGGAGCCGCTCGCCCGTGTACTCGGCGGGGCTCCGGACGTCGATCAGCGGCCTCTTCTCCTCAACATGGCGCAGCACCTGGTCGCGGAAGGCGCGGACCCGGGTGTCGTCCCGCTCTGGGGCCTCGTAGCCACTCTCTGGATAGGTGGGGACCTCGCGGGTCAGGGGTCGCCCCTCGTTGAGCCACTTGATGCGGCCGCCGTCCATGATCCTGGCCTTGTCGTGGCCGAAGAGCTGGAAGACCCAGAAGGCGTAGGTGGCCCACCAGTTGTTCCGGTCGCCGTAGAAGACCACCGTCGTGTCCCGCGCGATCCCCAGGCGCCGCATGAGCGCCTGGAAGCGTTCGCGGTCCAGGTAGTCGCGCCGCACCGGATCGTTCAAGTCCCGCGTCCAGTCCACCTCGACGGCTCCGGGGATGTGCCCGCTGGAGTAGAGGAGCGGGTCTTCGTTCGACTCGACGACCCGCACCCCCGGGTCCTTCAGGTGCCCTGCAACCCACTCCGTGGAGACCAGCGCCTCCGAATGGACATAGCCCCGGCTCTCGATTTCGCTCACGGGATTTCTCCTTTCCCTCCCCGGGACCGAGCCCCGAGATGCAATTGTGAGCAAGCGTATCACCATAGAAGAATGTCCCCGCTCCTCCTTCCCCCTTCCATTCTGGAATCAAATGGTAGATACTAATTCACACTTTTCTGTTAACTGGAGGTCAGGCCTCTCCGGCACTGGCCTTATCGCGATGGCAGGCTCGGCAGGCCACGGTGGCCTTTCGTGTCCTGCTCGGGAAGGAGAACGAATGTCTGGTAGTCGGTTTCGTCGTACCACCCTTAGCGCCGTGATGCTGTCCGTCGGACTGCTCGCGGCTTCCGAAGTCTCGGCTGCAGCTCCCCGGGTCACCCGGCAGGAGCCTTCAGCCTCCCCTTGGACCAGTCCCCTGGAGGGATTCTTCCAGGGTGTCCATGCTAAACACGGCACCCATCCCCCGGGCCAGAAGCCCGGGAGCAAGCCGCCGGGCAGTCAGACCTCCGGTTCCACCCCGGAAGGCTCGGGTCTCTGCCCGTTCGGGAACCCCAACCGGCCAGGGAACTCACCGGGGGGGAATTGACTCTCGATTCCGTTTCGTTTTACTGAACCATGGCCCCGTCCGGGCGCTCCCCGGATGGGGTCTTTGGGAGGAGCGCCGATGACAAGTCATCTCGACCGCGAAACTCTGGAGAGCTTCCTTGCCGGCGGTTTGAGCGACGAGGAGGACCGTGCGCTCCAGCGCCACCTGTTCACCTGTCCTCGGTGTGAGGCGCAGCTCACCCGCCTCCTACCCTTGGAGTCTCCGGGCTGGCCCGCCTTGCCGGAGTCCCAGAGCGGGCGTGGCGACGCGATCTGCCGGATCGCGGAGGAGAACAGGCCCGAAGCCGAGCGGCGGAGGGCGGATCTCGCCGCGGAGCGGGCGGCGGCTCCCGGGTTATGGAGCGAGCTCGAGCCCTGCGACCAGGAGCGGCGCCGCGAGCTCGTGTGGCACGATCCACGCTACCAGAGCTGGGGCCTTTTCGAGCTGCTCATCGATCTGTCGCACCGGATCCTGCCTCAGAGCCCTCGGGAGGCGGAGGATCTCGCCCACCTGGCTCTGGATGTGGCCGAGCAGTTGAGGCTCCCGGCCCACGCCGCCGCCGCGGTCGAGTCCGCCAAGGCGAGGGCCTGGATCCAACTGGCCCACGCCCAGCGCCTCCTTTCCGACTTCCGGCAGGCCGAGCAGGCCTTCCAGACGGCCGAGCTCCACCTGTCCCGGAGCTGGCTGGACCCTCTCGACGAGGGCCTCCTCCTCGAATCCAAGGCCCCCCTGCGCCGGGCGCAGGGCCGCTTCGACGAGGCCCTGCAGATGCTCGACTCCGCAGTTGCGATTTATCGCGAGATCAACGAGCCGCACCTCCATGGCCGCGCGCTCCTGGTCAAGGGCCTGACCCTCCAGTACCGGGGCGGCCCCGGCGATTCCGAGGCGTCCGCTGAATGCTTTCGCACGAGCCTGTTTCTTCTCGACGGGAAGCGCGAGCCCCGCCTGGTCCTGGTCGGCCAGTACAACCTGATCCGGGGTCTGTACGCGAGCGGCCGGTTCGTCGAGGCGGCGGCCCTCCTGCCAGAGGCGCAAAAGCTCGTGCAGGAGGCGGGCAGCCGCTCCGATCGGCTCCGTCTGGAGTGGCTCGCCGGCCAGATCGCGGCGGCCCAGGGAAGATGGGACGAGGCGGAGGCGGTCTTGCTCATCGTCCGCAAAGGCTTCATCGAGGACGGTGTCGCCTTCGACGCGGCCCTGGCGTCCCTCGACCTGGCCTCCCTCTACGCCCGTCTCGGCCGCACCCTGGAGGTGAAGCGTCTGGCGGCGGAGATGCTGCCGATCTTCAAGTCCCTGGAGGTCCCGCGCGAGGCCCTGGCCGCCCTCCTGTTCTTTCAGCAGGCCGCCGAAAGGGAGACGCTCACCCTCGGGCTGGTCCAGGAGCTCTCCTCGTATCTGGAGAAGGTGCAGAGCAATCCTCAGCTCCGGTTCCTCGCCGGGGAGCAGGCCTCCGCGCCCTCCTGACGATCCGTCCACCTGGTGGTCTGTCAAATAATTCTGGTCTGTAGGGGCGGCCCTCTGTGGCCGCCCAGGGTGGGGGAAGTGAGTCAGTAGACCGGCGGGACGCCGGCGCTCCCCGTCGGCCCTCGACCGGTCACTTCTGCTGTGACAGACCACTCGGTGGCAGCGTTCTTGCTTTGCTTTCGGGTTGGGTGAGAGGGGAGGAAGGGAGGGGGCGGACGGTTCCTCCTGGTTCGGTGCCTACCTGCTGGTCCGCCACCCTCCTCGGTTTGTTTCAGGTGAGCTTCGGAGGGAAAAGGCACGATGAAACGGTTCCTGCGGGACAATGGGCTCTCGTTGGTCGTTTTCAACCTCTTCTTCTTCACCTTCTTCTTCGGTCAGAGTTTCGCCGGTTATCGCAACAACAACCAAGACCGGAAAGACCACGGGCAGACCCCGATCACCTACGGGGAGTATCTTCGAGACGACGCCTTCTGGGAGGCGACGACGGAGAACTGGGAATCCGAGTTTCTCCAGATGTTCGTCTACGTGTTCCTCACTGCCTTTCTGTACCAGAGGGGGTCCGCCGAATCCAAGGATCCCGACAAGCCGAACGAGGTGGACCGGGACCCGAGACAGTCGAAAAACAAGAAGGATGCCCCCTGGCCCGTCCGCCGGGGCGGCTTCGTCTTGAAGCTCTATGAAAACTCGCTCGCTCTGGCCTTCCTCCTGCTCTTCCTTCTCTCCTTCTTCGGCCACGCGGTCAGCGGGGCGGGCGAATACAACCAGGAGCAGGTGCTGCACGGAGGCAATCCGGTCTCCGTGGCAGGGTACATGGTGACCTCCCGCTTCTGGTTCGAGTCCCTCCAGAATTGGCAGAGCGAGTTCCTGGCGATCTGGGCGATGGTGGTCTTCTCCATCCACCTTCGCCAGCGGGGCTCGCCGGAGTCCAAGCCGGTCGACAGTCCGCACAGCGAGACGGGCACGTCGTAACGCTCGCCAGAAAATGAAAGCGCCCCTGGAATCCAGGGGCGCTCAGGGTCGCGTCCACCGTGGGCGCGGTCAGTGCCTAGTAGCGGACCGCCCCCGGAGTGCCGGTTCCGCCCATGGTACCGGCGCCGACCGTGGCGGTCTGGCCGAGGTGCTCGTTGACGATCATCGGGAGCTGGTGCTCCAGCCAGCGGGCCATCTCCTCCTCGTCGCGGAGGATGTCCTCGCAGATCCGCACGACTTCGTTCTCGCCCAGGGCCCGGGCGGCGGTGATGAGGGCCCGGTACGAGGCGATCTCGAAGTGCTCGGCTGCATAATCGGAGAGGGCGTTCTTCACGAGCTCGTCCGGCGCGACGCCGGTCGACCGGCCCTGGAAGAAGCCGGAGATCGAGCCCATGGCGGTCTTCATCGTCGAAGTGCTGCCGCCCAGCCGGTTGATGCACTGCTCCACGCGCTCGGCGTGCATCCGGGTCTGCTCGAGGTGCTGCGCGATCTTCTGATACATGTCGGGCCGGTCCTTCACGTCGTTGGCGTGATTTTCGAGGACCTGGACGAGGCCCTTTTCCATGGCGTATGCGTCGTTGAGCCAGCTCAGGAGCGTCTCCCTGGGATCGCGATTCGTCATGACTGCAACTCCTTTCCGTTGTGATTCCCTGCGGGGATGAACCGGACGCCGGGGAGCCCCGGCGTCACCCTGGAAGAGTGCAACATGTGTGCCGAAATATCGATCTCAGGCGACCTCCGCCTGCTCTTCCGGCTTCGGCGGGACCTCGGGCCGGCGCGCCTGGAGATCGTAGCGGTTGCCTTCGGAGAGGACGTGGAGCTTGATGTCGAAAACCGAGAGAGTCTGGCCGTTCTGTTCCTCCTCGGTGAGATTCGAATAGGAAACCTTCCGGCCGTCGAGGATGTAGACGGCCCCCTCGCCGATCACCTCGAAGCTCTCTTCTCCAGAGAGGATGACGGCCGTGTTCTCGTCGATTCCCACGCCCAGGTGGGCAGGGTTCTGCGCCACGGCCGCGAGGAGCCTCCCCAGCCGTCCGCGCTCGGCGAAGTGCTGGTCGATGACAACGTCCTTGACCAGCCCGAAGCCGGGAGCCATCTGGATCATGCGGTCGGTCTGATGGGACTTCTCGCCGTCGCCGCCGATCAGCATGGTCTCGCTCATCACCGAGGCTCCGGCGGAGGTCCCGGCCACGGTCCCCCCGTGCTCGTAGAGCTCGTTGATCTTCCGATAGGCCTGCGAATCGCCGAGCTGACTCGTGATCTTCAACTGGTCTCCACCGGTGAAGAAGACCGCGGTCGCGCCGTCCAGGATTTTGGCTGTTCTCTCGGCGAGGGCCTCCTCCCGGTTGCGAACGTCCAGGTGCTCGATGTTCTTGACGCCGAGCTGTTTGAAGATCTGGCGGTACTCCTTCCAGGTCTCCTCGGGCTCGCTGGTGCCGACGGTGGAGACCACCAGCTTGCCGGACCCGACCTCCCGGGCCACCCGCTCCAGGATCTTCCTGCGATCGTCCTTTTTCTCTCCGCCTCCGATGATGATCAGCCTGCCCTGCTTTTTCTGCTTCTGGTTCGCCATGTCTTCTCCTCTCAAGCCTTCTCACCAACGAGGTGGAGCTCCCGATGGCTCGTCTCCTCGACCTTCTCCGTGACTGCGAAGTCTCCTCCCCGCACCATGCGCCGGCCCCGGGCGATCACCTCGACGATGTCCAGGGAGCCCCGGCGCAGCACCAGGAGGTCGGCGTCCTTCCCCGGCTCCAGCCGCCCCTTGCCGGCGAGCTTCAGGACGCTCGCGGTGTTCGCGGTCACGAGCGGGAGGGCCTGCTCGAGAGGGATGCGGTGCTCGCGGACGACCTGCCGGAACATCTCATAGAGGCGGCGCGGCGAGCTGCTGTCGGCGTCCGAGGAGAGGGTCAGCCGGCCGGGGTCTCCCCCCTCGTCGAACCAGCGGCGAACCCATTTGGCCGCATCCTCCTCCACCGCATCGATGTCGGCGAAAGCGCCGCGGCGGGCGAGGTCGATGGCCTCGTCCTGCTGCTCGGGGCTCCGGTTGACGTGCGAGGGGTAGAGGAAGCAGGGCTCGACCTCCGGGTTTTCCTCCAGGAGGTCGAAGAGCGGCTTCAGGCGCCGCGGGCTGTCGCCACAATGGAAATGGGTGATCCCCGCCTTGCGCGAGAGCATGCCGCCGACGTGGGCGTCGATCACCACCCGGAGGAGCTCGTCCGTAGTGGGCTGGGGCGAGCGGTGGTCGGAGATGGCGATCTCGCCCACGCCGATCACCTCGGTGACGATCATGAGGTCGTTGCGGACGGAGCCGGTGATCGTCGCCGGGGGGAGGTCATAGTGTCCCGTATACATGTAGGCCGTCATCCCCTCCTCCCGCAATCCCTTCACCCGGGCGAGGAGGTTGATGGGCGGCCGGGTGGTGGCGTCCACGCCCAGGCAGCCGACCACGGTGGTGATCCCCCAGCGGACGATTTCCGAGAGCTGGATCTCCGGGGTGCGGCTCGCGAAGCCCTCTTCACCGCTGCCGCCGATCAGGTGCTCGTGAGGATCGATGAATCCGGGGGTGACGATGCAGCCGGAGGCGTCGATCACCTCGAGCTCGACTCCGAGGGCGAAGGCGGCGGCGCGGGCGTCGACCTCGCCGATCTTGCAGATTGTGTCGTCGATGAGGAGGACCGATTGCCGGCCCCGGGGCTCAGGGGTGTAGATCTCTCCGTTCTCGATCAGGGTGAACAAGCGTCCCTCCCTCTGTTGTACGGGCCGGCGCGTGCTTGCGGGGGACCGTTTCCGTGATCAGGCCGGCCACGACCGAGAAGAGGCCGAATCCCAGGTGGGGAGCTCGGACCAGATCGGCAAAGCCGAAGAGCCAAGGCGAGGCGGCGAGAACCGCTCCGCCCAATACATCCAGCACGAGGTGTGCCCGCATCGACAGGACCCTGAAGACTCCGACCTCGTAGTCGGTCAGCAGGCTGTAGAGGATGGCGCCCGCTCCGAAGGCGACGGCCACCCAGGTCTCGGCGCCGCCCCGGCCGTATCCGAAAAGCCAAGGGCTGGAGGCGAACAGCACCCCCCAGAGATAGTCGATGACGCCGTGGACCCGGGTGGGGATGAACCTCACGTCGAGATGACCTCCGAGAAGCCCGACGGACCCTCCTTCTCCTCGACCTCTTCGGCCGCCTCGACGAGGCTCACCGTGCTCGCCTGCGGTCCCTCGAAGCCCTGCTCCTCGGCGTACCGGACGACGGAGCCCACCTCGAGCTTTTCAAAACCGGGGGGATCGAGGACGGCGTTGCGATGGAAATAGATCTCCCGGCCGTCCGGGCCGGCGATGAAGCCGAACCCTTCGTCCTGGAAGATCCGGACCACCTGTCCCTGCGGCGGCAGGACCTGCGTCTTGACCTCGCCGCGCTGCTTCTGGGAGTAGGTGTCCACCTGGCGCTCGGCCGCGTCGAACGCCGCCCGGACGGCGCCGTACAGGTCGTCGGCCTCCTTGGTCGCGACCAGCTCGGAGCCGGGGACGGTGATGTCGAGCCGCACCCGGTAGGGGCCGCCCTCCTGGTGGTGGTTGGCCGTGTGCTGCTCGACGGCGATGCGGCAGCTCGTGATCCGGTGATAGAAGCGCTCGAGCTTGTCGGCGCGCCGCCGCAGCTCGGCTTCGAGGTCGGGGGTCAAGGTGATCCATCGAGCGGAAATCTCGAGAGGTACCTGCATTCTTCGCTCCTTTCCAAAAGGGCACCGGGGCGGCCCTCGTGGAAAGGCCGCCGCAAGGGGCGTGCCATGGAACCTGCTTGGCATGGCCGCTGCACCGGTATCCCCCATGTCTCGCCCGCTCCGCCTTCTCGCCTGGTGCCAGGGGGTGTTCTACGTCCTGACCGGCGTGTGGCCGCTGGTGAGCATGGGGACGTTCGTGGCGGTGACCGGTCCCAAGGTGGACCTCTGGCTGGTGGTGACGGTGGGAGTCCTGGTCGCGGTGATCGGCGCCGTCCTGCTCCTCGGGGCGTTCCGGGACCGGGTCGGCCCCGAGCTGGTGCTCCTCGCCGTGGGGAGCGCCGGAGGGCTCGCGGCGGTCGACCTGGTCTACGCCCTCGGGGACCGCATCCGGGACATCTACCTGCTGGATGCGGTGGTGGAGATCACCCTGGTCGTCCTCTGGCTGCTGGCCTGGTGGCGCTCAGCGGCCGCGCGGACCCGAGCCTGAGCCATCGCTGAGGAAATGGGGGCGGCGGGTGCGGACGCCTACGCGCAGGGTGGCCCCCGGGAACGGCGCGGTTTCGGGCGGGAAGTGGGCGAGCACCTCCGTCCCCCCCTCGAGCTGCAGCACCACCCGGTCGTAGGGGCCGAGGCCCCGGGAATCCACCACGGTCGCGGGGGTGCCGAAGGCGTCCTCGATCACGTCCTCCGGGCGGACGAGGAGCCAGCCGCGCCGCTCCGGCCCGGGATGGCAGGTTGCGAGCTTGCCGAGGGGAGTTTCGAGGCGCTGGCGCCCGCCCCCTTCGATGACCGACGCCTCCAACAGGTTCGCCTCCCCCAGGAACGAGGCCACGAACGGGGTCGCCGGGCACCGGTAGAGCTCCAGAGGCGGGCCGGCCTGCTCGACCCGGCCGGCGTTCAGGACCACGAGGTGGTCGGCGAGGAGCAGGGCCTCTTCCTGGTCGTGGGTGACGTAGAAGACGGTGGTGCCGAGCCGGCTCAGCAGGGCGGCGAGCTCGGAGCGCACCGCGCGGCGCAGGCGGGCGTCCAGGGCCGAAAGGGGCTCGTCCAGAAGGAGCAGGGACGGGCGCGGCGCCACCGCCCGGGCGAGGGCCACCCGCTGCTGCTCGCCGCCGGAGAGCTCCGAGGGCCTGCGGTCCAGCAGCCGCTCGAGTCCCAGCAACGAAGCCGCGTCCCACACCCGGCAGTCGATCTGGTGGCGCGAGGGCCGGCGGCGGGAGGTTCGCAGGGAGATGCGGTGGCGGCCCGTCCTCAGGCCAAAGGCGATGTTCTCCCGCACCGTGAGATGGGGGAACAGGGCGTAGGACTGGAAGACCACGCCCACGTCTCGACGCTCGGTGGGGATGACCGTCACGTCCTCCCCGTCGAACAGGATCCCGCCGGAGGTGGGCTGGAGGAGACCCGCGAGGAGCTGCAGCAGAGTCGACTTTCCCGAGCCCGAGGGGCCGATCACCACCGTGATCCCCCCCTCTGGCAGCTCCAGGGAGACGCCGGAGAGCACCGGCTCCCGGCCGTAGGCGAAGGAGAGATCCTCGCCTCGGACCTTCATGCCTGGAGCCCCCGGTGGAACTCCTCGCCGCCCAGGGCCTGGATCGCGATCAGGGCCGGCACCACCGGCAGCAGGAAGATGACCGTGGCCGCGGCGGCCACCGGGAAGGAATTGGTCGTGTACGTCATGTAGAGCGCGGCCGGGAAGGTTTGGAGGAGGGGTGTCGCGAGGAGGAAGCTGACGTTGAACTCGCCCCAGGAGACGGCGAAGACGAGGAGCGAGGAGAGGATCAGCGCCGGGACGAGGAGCGGCAGTGTCACCCGGAGGGCCACCTGCAACGGACCGGCTCCGAGGCTGCGGGCCGCCGCTTCAATCCGGGGATCGAAGGTGTCCACGGCGTTGCCCACCGTCTTGATCACCAGGGGAATGGTGTAGGCCAGGTGCCCCACGACCAGGAGCCAGAAGCGCGGCGCGCCGCCGGCCGTCTGCAGGAGGGAGAAGGCGAGGGCCACCCCCGGCACCCCCAGCGGCACCAGGGCCGCCGCTTCGAGGAGCCGCGAGCCGGGGTAGGGCCGCATGCGGAACGCCCAGGCGGCGGGCGCACCCAGGATGAGCGCCAGGGGGACGACGGCTCCCACCATCTGGGCCGAGCGCAGCAGGGACCTCCCCCAGATCTCGATCACGTAGCGGAACAGGGCCCCGGTGCTCTCGACCCCGGCCCCCTCGGAGCGCTGGCCGTACCACTCGGAGTCCGAGAACGCCCCGGCGGCGGTCAGCACGACCGGAGAGATCATCGCGAGGGCGAAGACGGCCGTGGCGGCGATCCCCGCCTGCCGGGCGAGCCGGCCCCTCATCGCACCCTCACCGTGAGGAGCCGGTCCGCGGTCAGGGTGAGGACCGCGAGCACGAGGCAGAGGGCCCCGGCCACCTCGTGGTTCAGGAACCCGGTCATCTCGGTGTAGATCTCCAGGGGGGCCACCGTGAACCTCTTGGAAAGGATCAGGGCCACCCCGAACGAGCCCATGGAGGCCGAAAAGGTGACGGCGAGGGTCGAGCGCAGGGCCGGGGCCGCGAGGGGGAGCCCCACGCGGAGCAGGCGCTCCAGGAGACCGGCCCCCAGGGTGCGGGCCGCGGCGTCGAGCTCCCGGGGGAAGCGGCGGAAGGCCGCTTCCAGGGTCATCACCGCCCGCGGCACCTCGAAGTAGAGATAGGCGAGGAAGAGACCGGCGAACGTGTAGGCCGCCCCGGAGAAGCGCTCGTCTCCGGTGAGGAGCCCGATCACCTTGGGAATGGCGCCGATCCGCCCGAGGAGGACCACCATCAGGAACCCTACCAGGACACCGGAGAAGGTGAGGGGCAGGGAGATCGCGGTCCGGATCAGGTCTCGCCCCGGAAAGCGCTGGCGGGCCAGCACCCACGCCGGCCCCAGGGAGAGCAGGACGGAGACCACGGCCGCCGCGGCCGAGAGGGCCAGCGAGTGGAGCAGTGCCGTCCGGTACCGTCCGGCCGCGAGCACCTCCCGCAACGCCTCCCACCCCGGATCGGTGAACGCCCGTGCGGCCAGCATCGCGAGGGGCCACAGCACCATTCCGCTCAGGAAGAGGAGGAGCGGAAGGGTAAGGAGAACGCCGGTCCAGGGCTGCAAAGCGGAGCGGTTCAACAGGCTCCCTCAAGTATAGAGGTTTGCCATTTTAGAGATCTGAGCCTGAATGTCTACTGGCTCCCCCCGATCTCATCCCGCCAGGCCCTCTTGAGGGCGTCGGCCGCCGTCGCCATCCTGCCCAGGTCGAGGGCGCGAGCCCGGGCGTACTCCTTGTCCGGCAGGAACCTGGAGGCGATCTCCCGGGGCGTGGCGCCGGGGACGACCGGCCGGAAAAAGGCCTTGGCGAACTCCGCCTGAGCCCGGGGGGTGAGGAGCCAATCGAAATACTTCTTCGTCTCTTCCGGGTGGGGAGCGCCCTTGGCCATGCCCATCACGAGAGGCATGGTGAACGTTCCCTCCCTGGGAATCACCACCTCGACGGGCCCGCCATCCACGTGCTTCATCTTGTAGCCGTTGCCGTCCGCGTTGATCCAGATCGGGACCTCCCCTCGCAGGACCGCGTTGTAGACGGACTCCCGGGGATAGGAGGAGACGTTGGCGTCCAGCTTCTCGAGATAGGCGAGCCCCGGCTTGAAATTCTTCTCATTCCCCCCGAACAGCTCGTTCAAGCCGTAGACCAGGGTGTAGGAGGTACCGCCCCAGGTGGGGTCGTCGTAGGCGATCTTCCCCTTGTAGACGGGCTTCAGGAGGTCGGCCCACGACCGGGGGACCGGCGCTCCGTCCAGGGCCCTGGTGTTGACGACGAACGCGATCGTGCTGGTGTGAACCGTCCACCACAGGCCGTTCGGGTCCTTCAAGGCCGGCGGGATCTTCTCCCACCCCTTGGGCTTGTAGGGCTGGTGGAGCCCCTTCCGGGCCGCCTGGTAGCCGATGGCCCCCGAGTAGTAGGCGCAGTCGGCCACCGGGTTGTCCTTCTCGGCCTCCAGGGCGGCCATGGCGACCGACGAGCCCTTGGGGTCCGGGGGTACGATGACCCCGGCGACCTTCTTGTACAGGGCGGTGACCCCACCCCAGTTGGCGTAGTTGGGAATGCAGTCGTACTGGATGACGACTTTTTCCTGCGCCATCACCGCGGCGGCGAGGCCAGTCACGGCCAGGGCGGAGAGGGTCCGGACGAGCGTGCGGATCATGCGCTTGAGCTCTCTCTGGAGAGGATCGAAACGGCTCTAGACCGCGACTTTTTCGATCGGGATCTCCTCCGCTTCCACCGTCTCGCCCTGCTCTGCCTCGACCGGGCCGGCCGTCTTTACCCAGCAGCGGAGCACCTCGGCGACGCTCCAGGCCTGGGCGACGCAGCCCCGGGGGGTGAAGGGCGGCTCGGCGTCGAAGACTTCGCTGATGGTTCCCAGGCAGGCCTCGCCCAGGTGAGAGACGAAGCCCTCCAGGTACCTGCGCGCCCTGATCGGGGCACCCGGGTGGAGCTTGAGCCAGGCGTCGACGAAGGGGCCGATGAGCCAGCCCCAGACCGTGCCCTGGTGGTAGGCGGCGTCGCGGTTTCGGAGATCCCCGTCATAGCAGGGCTTGTAATCCGGGTGGCCCGGAGCGAGGGAGCGCAGGCCCACGGGGGTGAGCAGGCGACCTTCGACCACCTTGATCACCTGGTCCCAGCGCTCGCGGTCGAGGACCGGGTGGGGCAGGGAGATGGCGAAGACCTGGTTCGGCCGGCAGGCGGGGTCGTCCCCCTCGGGACCGTCGATCACGTCGTAGAGGTGGCCCCCCTCTTCGTACCAGAACCGCCGGTTGAAGGACTCACGGGCGCGCTCGGCGGCGTCGTGCAGGCGTTGGGCCACGCCGTCTTCGTCCCCGTGCTGCTCCCGGATCCAGCGTTCGACGAGGCAGAGGGCGTTGTACCAGAGGGCGTTGATCTCCACGGCCTTGCCCCGCCGGGGGGTGACCACCCAGTCGCCCACCTTGGCGTCCATCCAGGTGAGCTGATACCCCTCGGCACCCTGGCGCAGGAGGCCGTCCTCCGGATCGACGCCGATGCCGAAGCGGGTGCCGCGGAGGTGGTGGTCCACGATGTCCAGGAGCGTGGGGAGCAGGAGGACCAGCGTTTGGCGGTCCCCGGTCGCCTCGAGGTAGCGGTCGAGGGCGTGGAAGAACCAAAGGGTGGCGTCCGCGGTGTGGTAGAGCCCCTCGCGGTCCCCCTCGGGGAAGAGGTTGGGGATGAGGCCGTCCCGCACGTGGCGGGCGAAGGTGCGCAGGATGTAACCTGCCTCGAGCTCGCGGCCGGTTGCCAGGGTCAGCCCTTCGAGACTGATCATGGTGTCCCGGCCCCAGTCGGTGAACCAGTGGTAGCCGGCGATGACGCTCCGGGCCTCGTCGCCGGCGGCACGGGCGCGGGCGGCATCCTCGGCCCGGCCGGGGGTGACCACGAAGGTGTCGGCCGCGAGGACCAGCTCCGCCGCCGTCCCCCCGTGAGCTTCGGGGCCCGCGTTGTAGATCAGCCGCTCGCGGCGTTCGAGCTCCGCCGCCAGGGCCTCCCGGTGGGAGAGAGTGCGCATCGCGCACCAGTCCTCCGTCGAGGCGACGAGCGCTGCGTCCAGGTCCCCGTCGGGGAGGAGGTCGGCTGCGAAGAAGCCGGGGGACCACTGGTCGCCGACGGACTCGTAGCCCCGGCGAGCCTCGATTCCGTAGTAGATCCCCTCGATCCGGCGGTTGGCCACGGTGAACGCCGGGTTGGCTCCTTCGAGGGCCAGGCGCAGCGGCGGCAGGTCCGGCCAGGAGGAGCAGATTTCGAAGCGGTCCTCGATGGCGGTGATCTTGTACGGCGCTCCCAGGGCGGTGCTCACGGGCGCGTCGTGCGGCCGGAAGTGGACCGTCGGGTGCATCTCCAGCCGCACCAGCCCCGGCCCTTGGAGCAGGCGGTAGACGACGTGAGCCGTGTTCTGGAGGTGGACGAGGAGAACCCGCTTCTCCAGCACGAAATCCCCGATCTGGAAGGTCCAGACGGGCAGCCCGGCTTCCAGCCGGAACTCGCGCAGGTGGCCCGCTCCGGGAGCGTCCGGGGCCTGGCCGGCCCGCTGCTCGCCTCCGAGGTAGGCGACGGTGCCGTCCGGGAGACGCAACGTCTCGCGGACCTCGCCGAGCATCAGCGTGCGGCCGTAGGGGGCGGGGAGGGCCGCCACCAGCAGGCCGTGGTAGCGCCGGGTGGGAACGCCGGAGAGCGTCCCGGAGGCGTAGCCGCCGAGGCCGTTGGTGATCAGCCACTCCCGGTTCAGCAGGGGCTCGGTCGCCGGGTGGGAGGCGGGAAGGGAGTCCGCCTCCGGCCAGGGCATCCGGCGGTCCGGTCTACGAGTTTGCGTTTTCATCGGTTCCATCAGGACTCTCCGTGGAAACAGGCCTCAGAACCATCGCCGACTTGCCGGGGAGCCGCCAGCACCCCTCAGCGTCCTCCGGCGGGGGTGCGCCGATCCCGCCATAGCGCGGGTCTTCGCTCGACCACAGGACCTCCCAGCGCAGGCCTGTCAGAGGTGCGAGGAGCGGCTCCGGGACCGGTTCGAGATCCAGATCCACCCCCAGGTTCACCAGGAGCAGGCGGTCGCCGTGCTGGCTGAAGAAGCGGAGCGCGAACGCCTCCGGCGAGAGCACCGCGCCATCCAGGAAGCGCGTCCCCTGAGCCTTGAAGACCGGGTCCTCCCGGCGCAGCCGCAACAGGTCCCGGTGGAGGGCGTAGCAGGACGCGTGCTTCTCCCGCTCCGAAAAGTCGAGCTTGCAGCGCTCGAAGGTCTCGCGACAGTGGGGAGCGGGAATGCCAGCCTGCGTCTCTGGCAGGGCGAGGCTGGGAAACTGGGCGAGGAACTCCTCGCGCCCGCTCTGCACCGCCCGGGCGAGATCCGGATTGTGATCAGCGAAATAGAGGAAGGGGCTCGAGGAGCAGAGCTCCTGCCCCTGGAAGAGCATGGGGGTGCCCGGCCCAAGGAGCGCCAAGGCGGTTAAAGCCCGGAACTTCCC
>DASQEB010000492.1:0-6380 GCA_035633875.1 Thermoanaerobaculia bacterium | reverse complement strand
AGCTCGTGGCCGAGCATCGCGAGGAACTCGTCTTTGCGACGGTCCGCCTCCGCCTGTCTTCGCAACAGGTCCCGCACCTCGTACTGGCGGTGGCGTGCCCGCAAGGCCGCCTTGACGGCGGAGAGGAGCGTGCTCAGCCGGACCGGCCGCTCGAGAATGGTGGCGTTGCCCAGGGGACCGAGCCGCTCGAGGATGTCCTCGCTCGTCTGCCCGCCCTGGGCGAAGACGATGAGCGGCAGGTCCGACCACGGACCCTCGCGGCTCAGCACGTCCAACAGGCCGTTGACGGTCCAGGGTTGAAGCGCCTCTTCGGCGAGCAGGGCGGCTCCTGCTCCGGACTCGATCTCCCGGAACAGCTCGGCGTTGTCCGTACAGGAGTGGTTGGGGATGTTCGCGGCGGTCAGGAGCTGGCTCGCCAGGACCGCGTCGCGCCCGGTGGGCGCCAGCACCAGGACGCGCTCCTCCAGCGAAGGCTGCTCCCCGTCCGTCACGGCCGCCCCTCCTCACCTCCGGTGCTCAGCAGAGGCCCGGCGTCTCCGACATAGTCGAGCCGCCCGGTGAGAACGCCCTGGAACTCCCGGAGCTCGCGCCCGACGCGCACTCCTTCCGGGCCGATCCGGAGCTCCCGCACGCTGCGCTCGTGCTCGCCCGCCCGCCGCTTCACCACCGAGATCGCCTGCCGCACCTCGCCGAACGCCTCGAAGAAACGGAGCAGGACGACCGTGTCCGTGAGATAGGAGAGATCGACCGGCGAGTGCACCGTCTCGCCCAGGATTCCCGATTGCGCGAGGATCGCCAACGTCAAGACCCCTTGCTGATTGAGATAGGAGAACAGCTCATGCAGGTGGAGCACGAGGTGCTTCTCTTCCGGCATGGCATGCTGATAGCCGTTCAGGCTGTCGATCACCACCACCCGGACGCCGCTTTCCACCCGGCGCCGCACGTCCGCCGCAAGCTCGCCAGGGGAAAGCTCCGCGGGATCGATCTGACGGATGGAGAGCCGCCCCTCCTCGCGGTGATCGTGCAGTCCCATGCCGAGCCGCTGCGCACGCTCGACCCAGGAGGTGGGATCCTCGTCGAAGGAGTAGACGACGGCCCGCTCCCCCTGGGACACGGCGGCCGAGACATACTGGGCCGCCACCGTCGACTTGCCGACTCCAGAGGGGCCGAGGAGCATGGTGCTGCTCCCGCGGCTCAGACCACCGCCCAGGAGCTCGTCCAACTCCGCCAGCCCGCTGCTGATCCGTACGGGCTCGAAGCCCCGGGGGTGCTCCGCCGCCACCAGTCGAGGGAACACCTTCATGCCCCCCGTTTCGATGATGTAATCGTGATAGCCCTCCCGGAAGGGGATGCCACGAATCTTGTGCACCCGCAGCCGCCGCCGCTGTGTGCCGTAGCCCGGCACGGACTGCTCGAGGGAGAGCACCCCGTGGGTCAGGCTCTGGAGCTGGAAGTCCCCCACCGTGCGGCCGGAGTAGTCCAGCAGCAGCACCGTGCACCGACGGCCGGTGAAGTAGTGTTTCAGCGCCAGCACCTGGCGGCGGTAGCGCAGCGAATCCCGGGCCAACAGCCGCATTTCCGACAGGGAGTCGAACACCACCCGCCGGGGGTTCACCCTCTCCACGGCTTCCAGCACCGCCTGGGTCGTCTCGGAAAGCTCCACCTCGGACGGGTGGAACAGGGTGTACTGGGAATCGGCCTTCAGGCTCTCCTCGGCCGTCTGCAGGTCACAGATGGTGACGCCGCCCAGGTCCCAACCGTGGGACCGGGCCACGTCGCGCAGTTCCTCCTCGGTCTCCGAGAGCGTCGCATAGACCCCCGGCTCACCCTTGCGAGCCCCCGCGAGCAGGAACTGCATCGCCATGGTCGTCTTCCCCGCACCCGGATCCCCCTCGACCAGGTACATTCGGTGGACGGGAAAACCGCCCCCGAGAATACTGTCCAATCCCTCGATTCCTGTTTCGGCTCTTTCAAAGCCTTCGAATCCTCTTTGGCTCATGATTGCCCGCCTCGGCGCTCCTCTCTGCGGTGCTCCCAAGTGCCGTCCCGAACCTCTCCCGAGCGGCCACGGAACGGCTCGCCCGACGCTTTGCAATCAGAATGCCGCGGCTCTCAGAGGAAAAAACCCGAGATGTGCCGAACAACGTCCACGAAAGGGGATGATGACGACGCCGGATGTGAAAAATTGTCACTCCGGCTTGCTGGACGTCCAGCCGGGCCCGGGATGTGATGGTCCCGACCCGGCGAGCTCCGGAGCGGGGTCAGTGCTCCGCGGGCTCGCCGCTCTCATACGAAATGGGCAAGAGCACGGGTGCTCCCCGGTTGGAATTGGGGTCTCTGAGTGCAAGTGCTCCAAGAGGCGCCAAGCGGGGCAGCCCCGCAGGACCTCAGCCCTGACAGGCGCAGCACTGGCCCTGGCAGAGACCGAAGCCCCTGCCGCCGCAGAAGTCATCGCAGTGCACGTTGGCGCAGCAACCCGGCGAGGCGAAGCAGGTCGGGGCGTTGCAGGCGCTCGCCGTCGTCGCGGGACCGATCACGAACGCCAATGCCATGAGGGTCAGCGCCAGCACGAACATAGCCATCCTTTTCATTCCGTCGCTCCTTTCTTCCGGAAGGGAAAGTCTGGAGCGGAACTTAGCACGTTCAAGGCGAGGAATGTCCGAACCGTCTCTCCAAACGTCTGCGGGCTACTGGCGAGGCGACCGTGCCGAGCAGGGCCTCCCGGTCCGTCCCGGACATCTGGCGAGAGCCAGCGAGGGCGCCCAGACACCAGAGGCGATCGCGCTCGGAGGAGAGGGTGTCGAGGAGCGCGGCCACTTCGGCAGCGCTCGCCGGAGCTCCCGCCGTGAACATCGCGGCAAGGGCCCGGCGGCGGGACCAACCATCGGGGAACACCTCCAGAAGCGCGCGCAGATTTCCGGCGGATAGACGCTTCGATCCCTGCAGGTGCTCCCGGAGCAGACGGAAGCGGGCAACGAGGGAGGACGTGGCGGCCAGGCGCCCGGCGAGCGCCTCGTCCCCTTTGGCGGGCTTCGCCATCACGGGGGCGGGAGGCGGAGCTGGCGGTGGAGGCTCCGGCCGGGGTGGCGCGGCGGGTGTGGCGGCCACCGGGGTTGACGGAACAGTGGGCTCGACCGGCGCCGGTGCTTGCGGGGCGGGAGCCGGGGACGGCTGAGTCGGTTGCGGGGAAGGAGCCGCCGGTGGGGCCACCGGGGTGGGGGCGGCCGGCTGGGGAGGGGACACCGGTGCGGCGGCTCGCCGGAGCGGGGGCGGGGGAGGCGGTGGAGCCGGGAACGCGACCGCCGGAGGGAGCCACGGGGGAGCTGTTCCGTCCCCGGCCAGGGCAGCCTCCACGGTGCGGGCTCCTTGCCTCAGACGCTCGCCGCGGCGCTTCGGATCCCGTAGATCGGAGAGGAGCTCCGGCAGGTGGGCCGTCCCCTGGGTCTGCGCCCGCTCGATCAAAGATAGAAGCGCCGGGGATGCGGCGGACCCGGTCCGCTCGGCGATGGCTTCGACCACCTCGTCCGCCTGATCCAGGCCGAGCCGGGCCGCGACGGCGAGCCGCTCCTCGGGCGTCATCCGGCGCAGCAGAGCCCAGGCTCGGGTGAGGATCTTCAGCCGCTCGAAGGGCGAAAAAGTCCGCCCGAGCTGCTCGACCAGCTCGGGCACGGTGTTCGGGACCGGAAGCATGGCAACTTACCTCACCCTGCCGGCGGAGTCCGGGGCGGCTCGGGCGCAGGCGTCTCCACGCGCACCAGGCTCTGGACGGCGGCGCCCGGGACCTTCGAGACATCCTGAAGGAAGGTCTTGAGGTTCACCCCCGCGAGCTGCTCCATGATCGGCGAGAGCTGCGAGAGCACCTGCACCACGTCCTGGCTGAGCTTGGCGGCGCCGGTGCCCTCGCCGTGCCCGTTGCCCTGGCTGATGATGGTCGTGGCGCCGGCGCGGGACAGCGGCTCGGAGATCGCGGCGGCGATCTCCGGCAAGACCTTGAGAGCCTCGATCGAGAGGCCAGCCTCGTTATAGAGCTTGAGGGCCTCGGCCAGCAGACGCCGGGCCTCGGCCTCGGCTTCGCCCCGGGCCTGGATGGCCGCCGCCTCGGCGAGACCGATCTCGCGGCGCATGACCGACTCGGCTTCGGCCTTGGCGAGGCCCTCGGCCTTGACCGCCTGCGCCGCCTCCTCGCGCTGCTTTCTCTCGGCCGCGGCCTGGCGCTCGATGCGGTACTGCTCGGCATCGGCGAGGCGCTCGGCCTCGTATTTCTTGGCGTCCGCCTGCTCGCGGATGTTGGCGTTGAGCTCGAGCTTGCGGCGCTCCACCTCGCGCTCGGCGATGGTGATGTCTTGCACCTTGATCTCCATCTCGCCGGCCTTGACCGCCTGGGCCTTCGCCACGTCGACCTCCTTCTGAATGGCGGCCTTTTTGAGGGACAGGGACTTTTCGGAGTCGGCGATCTCCGTATCCACGAGAAAGCGCCGCTGCTCCTTCTGCTGGCGGGCGTTCTCCTCCTCCAGCTTGGCGTCGCGATCGGATTGGGCGGTGGCGATGCGGGCGTTCTTCAGGGCCTCCTGGATTTTGGGCTGACCGAGGGAGTCGAGGTAACCCTCGCCGTCCTGGATCGCCTGGAACACGAAGGACTTGAACTCGAAGCCCATGCCCTCGAGGTCGAAATGCGCCTCCTCCCGGACCTTTTCCTGGAAGCGCTTCTGGTCCCGGTAGAGCTCTTCGAGGGTCAGGGTGCCGATGATGCCGCGCAGGTGGCCCGCCACGGTCTCCTGGATCGTCGAGCGGACCTGCTCCGGCGGCACGCCCAGGAAGCCCTCGGCGGCCTTGCGGATGTGCTCGATGTCCCCCCTGACCTTGACCTGGGCCACGGCTTTGACGTTGATGGGGATGCCCTGGCTGGTGTAGACGTGCTGGAGGTCGATGTCCAGCGTCATCATCCGCAGCGAGAGGACCCTGTGCTGCTCCCACGCCGGGAAGACGAAGGTACCTCCGCCGCGCACGATGCGGAAGCCCTCGATCCCTCCTTTCTCATCCCGCACCTTTTCGCCGAGGAGCTTGCGGCGGCCGTAGACGATCAGCGCCTCGTCCGGCCCTGCCTTCTTGTACAGGATGCGAACGAGGATATAGAAGGCGAGGACGCCCACCAGGACCAGGAAGGCGCCGAAGATGGCGAGGGAGAGGGTCTCCATGGTGCTTCCCCTTTCTCGGAGTGGCAGAAAAATCCTACCACTCGCGAGTGACAAGGGAAGGCCGATCCATTTCAGAGGCTACGCCGGCCGCAGCCGGATCGCATCGTCGTCCACCACGTAGGAGAAGCGCCCTTCGGTGTCGGCCGCGATGCCCTCGACCTTGTGCTCTCCCTCCAGCTTCTCGACCAGCTCGGCCTTGACGCCCGTCCAGAGGGAGAGGGCGGGCAGGGTGAACCTGTGGTGGCGCGACTCGGCGCGGCCGCCCTCCGGGTGGTCGTGCAGAAGGACGCTCTCTGCAGGGCTGCTGTCCAGGCTCCCAGTGATCACGTGGAAGGCGTCGCCGTCCTCCTCCAGGCCGCGCACGCCCCGGGGCTCGCGGGCGCTGCCGACGTTCTCCAGCACCCAGAGGTGGAGGATCGAAGGCAGGTCGGGCGGATCGCGGAAGAGCTTGTCCACGTCGTCCAGCTCCACCAGGATCGGATGGCCGTCCCGCGTGACCGGGTAGCGCAGTCCGACGAGGAGCGCCCCGGAGGAGCGGAACGCCACACCTTCGATGTTGATCGGCCAGTCGTCTTCATGGATGCGGCCGGCCCAGCTCTTCCCCCGGTCCTTGCCGTGCTTGCGGGTCTTCTGGATGCACTGCTGCGCCTCCTCGAGACCCAGCTCGATCATCGTCAGTCCGCTACCCTTGAAGGCGTCGTTGAGCAGCCGGTGGAGCTTGAAGGCGCCGCGGGCGATCTCCACGTCGATCACCGCGTCGTCCAGCTTCCCCTCGATCCGGGCTTCGTTGAAGCGGGCCACGAAGCTGCGCCGGGGCCGCAGGCGGCCGGTCTTGGCGCCGTAGTGGGACCCGAAGATGTAGACCCAGTCCCCCCGGCGGGCCATGCCTTCGCAGTCCTCGGTCTTCTTCTTCGTCGTGGCGCGGGCGCCGGCCACCCGGCAGAGCTCCCACTCCCCCGTCGTGGCGTTGCGGCCGAGGGCGCCCAGCGCGCGCTGCACCGGGTCTTCGTCCGAGCAGGTCCAATACCCGTCGTCCCACCCCTGTGCCTTCAGCACGGCCCGGTTCCGGATCGCGAGCAGACCCGAGGCCTCGCTCGCCGGATGATCGATCACGATGTCTTTGTCTCGTTCATGGCGCATGCGGCACGAGTCTCGCAAACAGCATGCCTCGCCCCCGGCCGCCGG
>DASQEB010000491.1:0-3045 GCA_035633875.1 Thermoanaerobaculia bacterium | reverse complement strand
CGGACAGGTCTCGGCGGTCAGGGGGAGCCCTTCCGCCCGGGCCTGCCGCAGGACCGGCAGGACACCGACAGAAGAGACGTGGACGACGTGGAACCGGCCGCCCGTTTCCCGGCAGAGCCGCACAAGGAGATCCACCGCCTCGACCTCGGCCGCATCGGGCCGGGACCGCAGATACCGGTAGTAGTCGCGCAGCCCGGCCGGCCCCGCGCCATCCCAGACGCCGGCCGCCCCCTCGATCGGCCCCGGAAGCTCGGCATGGGCGAGGAGCGGCGCGCCGAGACGGGCGAGCACCGGCAGGGCTTGCCGCAGGTCGGCCTCTCGAACGTGCTGGAACTCGTCCACTCCGGAGGGGACCAGGAACGCCTTGAATCCCAGGGCTCCGTCCTGCCAGAGCCCCGCCAGATCGCCCGTGTTGCCCGGCACCACGCCACCCCAGACGCCGACGTCGACCCAGCACTGCCCCCGCGCCGCCTCCACCTTGACGCGCAGCGCCTCCGGCGTCGTCGTGGCGGGAATGCTGTTGAGCGGCATGTCCACGAGGGTGGTGACTCCCCCGGCCGCCGCGGCCCGGGTGGCGGTCTCGAACCCCTCCCACTCCGTCCGCCCCGGCTGGTTGACGTGGACGTGCGTATCCACGACCCCCGGCATCACCACCAGGTTGCCGCAGTCCAGGAAAGGCCCTTCGGCGGGGACCTCGTCCGGCGAAGCGACGCGTTCGATCCGGCCTCCGCGAATCCAGACGGTCGCGGGACGCACACCCTCGGGGGTCACCACCCGCTCGCTGCGGAAGAGGAGGTTGGTTTCCACGGGTGGATTCTAATCGGGAAGGACGTTTTCGAGTGGGGAAGAGCCTCTCCCCACTGGGGAAGGGCTTTTCCCCACTCAAAAATCCCGCTGGTGAGCGGGGAAGGGCCTCCCCATGCTCGAAATTCTCTCGGACGAGTGGGGAGAGGGTCTTCCCGGCTGAAACACTCCGCTGCATCCCTTGAGCCGGCGTTATAGGATGGGACGCTCGTTATGTCCTTCGAAAACGATTCCCCGGCCGCGAACGAAGCCCTGCTCCTCCGGGGGGGCACGATCCTGACCCTGGACGCCGAAGCCACCGTGCTCCAAGGGGATCTGCTCATCAAAAACGGCCGGCTTCGCGCGATCGGGCGGGTTGCGGAGCCTCCGCCCACCGCCCGCGTGCTCGACGTCTCCGGCTGTTTCGTGCTGCCGGGGCTCGTGCAGGGGCACCTGCACCTGGGGCAGACCTTCTTCCGCGGTCTCGCCGAAAACCGGCGCCTGCTCACCTGGCTGCGGGAACGGATCTGGCCCCTGGAGGCGGCGCACGACGACGAGAGCGCGTACTGGTGCGCTCTCCTGGGAGCGGCCGAGTGCCTGCTCGGCGGCACCACCACCATTCAGGACATCGGCATCGGCCCGGGCGCCCGCGGGTTGCTCGACGCCATCGCCGCCTCAGGGCTCCGCGCCTTCGCCGGCCTCTGCCTGATGGACTCCGGCGAGAGCCTCCCCGAGGCCAGGCGCCAGGGGACGGACGCCGCCCTCGCGGAGACCGAGGCCCGGGGGGACCGCTACGACGGCGCGGCGGCGGGGCGGCTGCGCTACGCTCTGAACCCGCGCTTCATCCTCACCTGCTCCGATCCGCTCTGGACCGGACTCCGTGACCTGTCGCTGCGTCGAGGCTGGCCGGTCCACACGCACGCTCTGGAGCAACAGGACGAGACCGCCGTCGTCCGCGGCCTGAAAGGGGGGCGGGACGAGATCCACTACTTCGACGATCAGGGGCTGCTGGCGACCGACCTCCGCCTGGCCCACGGCGTCTGGCTCTCCGCCGCGCACCTTGAACGGCTGAAAACGTATCGCACCAGCGTCGTCCACTGTCCCAGCTCCAACCTGAAGCTCGGCTCCGGCGTCGCCGACCTTCTCGCCATACGCCGCCACGGAATTCCCGTAGGTGTCGGCGCCGACGGCGCGGCCTGCTGCAACCACCTGGACTGCCTCCAGGAGATCCGTCTGGCCGCCCTGCTCCAAAAGGTCAAGCACGGCCCCGACGCCTTCTCCGGTCTCGACGCCCTGCGCCTCGCCACCAGCGAGGGCGCCCGCGCGTTGGGTCTTCAAAACGAGATCGGCACGATCGAGCCGGGCAAGCTCGCCGACCTCGTCGTGCTCTCGGCGGAGGGCCCCGAAACCTGGGCCGCCCCCCAGGCCGACCCCCATGACCGGATCGCCTTCGGCGCCTCGCGTGCCGCGGTCCGCCACGTCCTGGTCGCCGGACGGCTCCTTGTGGAAGACGGCCGCCTCGCTCACCTGGATCTCGACGAGATCCACCGCGAGTCCACCCGGTGCCTGGCGGACCTGATCCGTCGCTCCGGGCTGGACCTGTAACATTCCGCCGTGACGCGGAACACAGGGCAGAACCTCCCTATTGTCGTGATCGGAGCCGGAGCCGCCGGCCTCCTCGCCGCCCTCTTCGCCGCGGGCCCCACCGATCACCGCCGGCGCGCGCTGCTCCTGGAGCGCACCCGCGACGGCGGCCGCAAGATCCTCGTCAGCGGCGGCGGCCGGTGCAACATTCTCCCCTCCTCCGTCGATCCGTCCCGCTTCGTCACCGACTCTTCGCCCAACACGCTGCGGAAGATTCTCCTCTCCTGGCCGCTGCCCGAACAGAAACGTTTTTTCGAGGGTGAGGTCGGGCTCACTCTCGCCCTGGAGCCCGAGACGGGCAAGCTCTTCCCTGCCTCGAACAGCGCCAGGGAGGTGCGGGACCGCCTTGTGTCCCTGGCCCGGCGGCGGGGCGTGGAGATCCGTTTCGAGGCGCTGGTGGACTATCTCGAGCCGCCCCCGGAGCCGGGGGGTGCCTGGAGAGTGCGACTGCGGGAAGGCGAAACGATCCTCGCCGCGGCCGTCGTGATCGCCACCGGCGGGCTCTCCCTGCCGGGAACGGGGAGCGACGGGATCGGGATCGGAATCGTCCGCCGTCTCGGCCACACCGTCCACCCCACCTATCCGGCCCTCACCCCGCTCACCTTGGAGCCTCCCCGG
>DASQEB010000490.1:0-5229 GCA_035633875.1 Thermoanaerobaculia bacterium | reverse complement strand
TGGAAATCTCCCCTTGAAGAGGGCTTGAAGACACCTCTCCCCGGGTCCGGGAGGACCTGAGCGCCCCGCTCCGGGTACGGCTCACCGGTTGAAGACGGCGGTGACGAACGGGCCTGCCATGAAGTGGGTGGGGTCGATCTGGCTTTGGAGACAGACGCCCTGGTGGTTGTGGCTGAGCAGCAGGCGGGCCGACTCCGCGAGCCCGGCGGAGGTGGTCGCCTGGATGGCTTTGAGGGTTCGGGCGCCGACCCGGCAGGGGTGGATGACCCGGGAGTCCTCGATGCGATGGAGGAGCCCTCGGGCGTCCCTCCCCTCGACGGCGGCGTAGAGCACCACCAGATCGTCGTCCATGAAGGGGACGACCTTCTCCATCTCCCTTTTGAGGTGCTCGGCCGGATCCGCGTCGGGCGGAACGTTGGCGAGGAGGCTCTCCACCCAGGCATAGTGGCCCGGGTAGCGCAGCGTCTTGTAGTCGAGGTGCCGCACTCTGCCCTCGAGCTCCTGCGGCAGGTCGGCGGCTCCGCCCGAGGTCAACGCCTCCTCGTAGACGACTCCACGGATGACGAGGGGGGTCCGGTCCGCGAGGGAGGGGCGCTCGGTGCGCTTGCCGTCCCGGATCACGGTGGCCGGCTTGACGTACTCCGTGGCCACTCCGATGGAGCTCCAGGTGAATCCGTAGTAGTGGGGCGGATGGGCGGTGGTGGTGAGGGCCCCGACCCGCATGGACACCGTGTCGACGGTCTCGACGCCGTGCTGCCGGCAGAAGAGTTGGAAGAGGCCGTGGGCGAGCACGTTGATGTAGCCGGGCGCGAGCCCCGTCTGCAGGAGGAATCCCCGGCAGGCGCCGGCGGCGATGCCGAGGATCTCCTCGGTCTCCTGGACGTGCTCGGTGAGGTTGGCGTAGTGGAGCCGGTGCTCCCGGGCGAGGCGGGCCATGCGGGGGGCCTCGCTCCCCGGCAGGCAGTCGAGCAGGATCTCCGCCTGCCGGAGGACGCCGTCGAGCTCGGGGCTGGAGCCCTGCTCCGGCAGGGGGAAGGGAGTGACTTCACCCGGCCGGGTGGAGCCCTCGCGGATCCAGGCCGCGGTCTGCCGGGCCTTCTCGAAATCACAGTCGCCGAGGAAGAGGTCGACCTCGAAGTCTCCCAGCTCGCGGAGGAGCAACCCGGTGGCGCTCCCCATCCCGCCCGCTCCCGCAATCACGACCTGATGCTTTTTGCTCATCCTTGGTACCCGGCACGAGCTCGTCTCCAGGCTTCCCGGAGCCGCGCCCTCAATCGTATGAATCGGAATCCAGGGTGGACAGGCTTTGCTCCACCCCCCTGTCGAGGAAGCGGCGGGATCGTAGCACCCCCACCCTGGGGGGTCAACGAATCGAGGGAGTGCCGGAGCCGGTGCGGCGGCGGATCGGCTCGCCCGCCGTGGCGGTGCGGTTGCGGCCGGTTTCCTTGGCCACGTACATGGCGGCGTCGGACAGGCGCAGCAGGGCGCTCTTACTGTCTTGGACCGAGAGGTCCTCCGCGATGTGGCGCTTGAGCGTGGCGATGCCGATGGAGCAGGTGATGCCCTTCAGGTTCAGGGGCTCGGGCTGGATGTCCCCCGGGCCGGCGCAGAAGGTGGTGGCGACGACCTCGGCGCGGATCTCCTCGGCCAGGTCGATGGCCTGGTCGAGGTCGCACCCCGGGAGCAGCAGGACGAACTCGTCGCCGCCGTAGCGGGCCGGGATGCCCTGGAGGCGCGCGACCTGCCGGCGCAGCAGGCGGCCCGTCTCCCGCAGCACCTGGCTGCCGGCGAGGTGGCCGTGGGTGTCGTTGACGTGCTTGAAGTAGTCGAGGTCGAGGAAGAGCAGGGCGAGGTCCATCCCCTCAGCCTGGCAGCGCCGGATCGTCTCGGACAGCGCGATGTGGAGATAGCGGTCGTTGTAGAGGCCGGTCAGGTTGTCGCGCTTGGCGATCTCCTGGGCCTGGCGGCCGTCGAGCACGTTCTGGATCGAGATCGAGATGTAGCCCGCGAAGATGTCCAGGAGGTTCATGTCCTCCTGGCTGAAGCCCGGGGAGTCGCACCGGTTGATCAGCTCGAGGACGCCGCAGACCTCAGACCCGATGCGGATCGGGATGGCGATCAGCGACTCGGTCTGATAGCTCGTCCGCTCGTCCATGGCCCGGTAGAAGAACCGGTCGGTGGGAGCGTAGGAGGTGACGTAGGCCTCGCCGGTCAGGTACACCCGTCCGGCGATCCCCTGATCCGCGGGGATGGTCTGTCCCACGAGCCCGGAGGACTTGTCTCCGAAGGCCGCGATGAAGGTGAGGGTGTTCTTCCGGCGGTCCTCCTTCTTGTTCGACGGATCGTCGAGCAGGATGGAGCCCGCGGCGGACGGCACGAAGCCGTTCGCCCGGCGCAGGACCTCGACCAGGTTCTCGGCGAGGCTCAGCTCCAGCGGAAAGCTGGGGCTGGCCCGGCGCCTCTCGAGGAAGCGTTCCAACTGGACGTGATCAAGGCAGTGGACGTCGTCGTCCATCGCGTGGTGCCCCTCGGCCGGTCCGGCCATCCTGGGGAGCGGCTCACTCATGAGCGGCGCTCGCTGGATCGATGGCGGTTCCTTGGAGATGGCTGCCCATGGCTCGACTCCGGAAGCTCGAATTGTACGGCCGGCTGGGATGAAACGATACCAGAAGTTGCGGTCGGCCGAAAAGCCGGGCCCTCGTCCTGGTCCACCAGGCCCACCGTGCCCGCGGGGCAGCGGAGGCCCCGCTCGTCCCCCAGCACCCGCCATCCCTCGCCGTCGGCCAGCACCCAGACCTCGGTGCCGGCGGGGAGGCCGCCCTCTCCCTCGGGGCAGCCCGCGAGGAGCACGGCGGCCCGGGGACCCCGGAGGTCGAGGAGAAGGCCGGCGGTGAACACGGTGCAGGAGAGGAGGGCTGTCGGCGCGACCAGCCGGAGCCGCGGCCGGACGACGAGCAGGGCGAGGGTCCCCCAGGCGAGGACCACGCCGGCCAGGACGAGCCAGCGGCTCCGCTCCACCCAGGACCCCCAGGCGGAGGGAACGCCTTCCGGCGGCGTGCCGAGGGCGCGGCGGACGAGCTCCAGGTTGTCCCGCAGCCACGGGTCCTCGGAGCCGGCGGCCTCGGCCCGGCGGTACCAGAGCAGGGCCTCGGGCAGATGGCCGAGGTGGTGGGCGGTGACCCCCAGGTTGTAGGAGAGGAGCGGGTCGAGGTCCGGGTCTCCCCGGCCGTAGCCCGCGGCGTAGGCCGCCAGGGCCTCCTCCAGGTCCCCCTCCCGGAAGAGGCGGTTGCCCTCCTCCAGCGCGACGTCCGGCCGGGTGAGGTCCACGGCCGCGAACGGATCGCGCGGCCCGGCGCCGAGGAGGGCGGCGAACGAGAGGGCGAGCCCCAGCGCCCGTCCCATCGTTCTCATCCTGGTCATCGCAGACGGCGCAGGAGACGGCGGCAGCGCGAGAGCACTTCGCCGCGCAGGGTCCCGGTGGTGGAGAGCTGAGGCGCGTACCGCAGGTAGTGGAGGTCCTCCACCAGGCGGGCGGTCTCGTCCAACGTGTCGGGGGGCGCGTGGCGGAGGGCCAGGAGGTCCACCCAGCGGGAAGAGGGCGCCTCCGGCGGGACGCCCCAGCGCTCCGCCAGGAACTCCCGCCAGCCCTCTTCGACGAAGGCCGCCATCTGCCGCGGCCGCTCTTCCGTCTCGACCTCGGCCAGCCGCGCTTCCAGCCGCTTCTCCGCTGAGCGTCCCTCCGGCGGCGCAGGGGAATTGCCGGCCCGCTCCGGGCGGCGGCGGACGAGGGTCACCACCAGGGCGAGGCTCCAGGGCAGGGCGAACAGCCACGGCAGAAGGGAGGTCCACCCGCCGGCGCGTGCGACGGCCGGCGGCGGGACCTCGTCCCGGATCCCGTGCGGCTGCTCCCCCTCCGGCTGTCCCGCCACGGCGGCGCGGGGGCGGACGGAGAGCGAGACCGGCGCCGCGGTGGCGACCCGGTACCGGCCGCTCGCCGGGTCGAAGTAGGGGATGTCGGGCGCCTCCAGGCTGTACTCCCCGGCGCGGTCGGGGACCACGACGTAGCGCCACGTCCGGGTGCCTCCGAGCCGGTTCCCTTCGATCTCGTCGCGGCCGACCTGCTGGGGAGGGAAGACCGTGATCCCGGCGGGCGCCGCGACCGCGGGCTCGGCCACGGCGTGGAGGTTGCCTTCGCCCGAGAGGGTCACGGTGAGGGTGGCGGCCTCGCCGAGGCGGACCTCCCAGGGCTCGAGGTTCGCCAGCAGCGAGAGCCGTCCCACGGCGCCACCGAAATCCGGGGGTGCCGGCGGGAGAGGCTGTACGTGGACGGTCTTGGGATCGGTCCTGAGCCGGACCTGGTCGGAGCGGGAGAGCGGCGGGCCGAAGAACCGGCGCTCGTAGAGCCGGAGGGTCAGATCCATCTGGGTGGGCTCGAGCTCGTGCGGCCCGGAACGAAGGGGAAAGAGGGCCTTCTTGAGCAGGGGGACCCGCCCGTAGCGCCGGCCTTCGATCTCCACCATGTCGGTGGGCAGGTGCTGGGGCAGGGGGATGTCGCGCACCCAGAACCCCTTGAAGTCCGGAACGCCGCTGGGAGAGATGGAGGTGATGTCCTCGCGGGTGTAGAGATAGACGGTGTAGAGGATCTGCTGGCCGACCACGGGCCGCTCCGGCGAGACCTCGGCCCTGAGGAAGGCGCCCGGGGTCTCCGGCCGGTCGTGCCGCCAGGGGAGCGGCATGCGGCCGAAGAGCTGGTCGAACGGGTCCGGCGGCTGGGCGTCCACCCTGCGCCGGGACCGCGAGGACCGCCCGGCGGGCTCGTCCTGCACCCGGATCTCCAGGTCCGGGAGCCGGAGGGTCTCCCCCCGCAGGCGGACCACGAGGGAGTGGACGCGGGCCGCGCCGGTGGCGAGCGGCCGGAGCTGCCAGGAGAGGCGGAACGAGCGGGAAAGGTTGCCGTTGCCGAACCGCACGTCCTCGTAGTGGAAGGGGCCGCCGACGATCTCCAGGTTGTCCTGCTCGAAGTCGGGCTCGAAGCGGAGGCGGGCGAATCCGGCGCCCTGGACCTCCAGGGTGAGGAGAGCCGTCTCGTCGATCCCGATGACCTCGGGCTCCAGGGTGGCCCGGACCTCGACCTCGGCGGCGGCGGGGGCGGCGAGGAGAGCCAGGAGGAGGCCGGCGGCGACCTTCGCCCAGCGTGCGTAGAGACGCCCCGGTCGATCATCGAGATCC
>DASQEB010000489.1:0-2824 GCA_035633875.1 Thermoanaerobaculia bacterium | reverse complement strand
GTCCCCCCTCTCCCGGGGGACGGGAGGGCGACGGGAGAGGGGGACAGGGGGTGAGGCTTCAGCCGTACCGCGCCAGGCACTTCGCCGTGGCCGCCGCTGCCAGCCCCCCGGCGAGGTACCACGCGACCGTCATCGCCTTGGTGGCCTGAGTCCGGCCTGTCGGCCGCGTCCCGAGGCCGAGCTGTCCGGGGAGGGCCACGGCTCCGGCCCCCGCTCCCAGGCCGAGGGCGGTGCCGCGGAGCCAGGCCCGGTCCTCGTTCCCCAGCGCGGCGAGGCTGTAGTACAGGGAGTTCGAGACCAGGTCGCCCGCGAGGCTCCACCAGAAGAGCCGGTCGTCCGGCGGAGGCTCCTGATCCGCCTTGCGCATCACCTTGGCGATCGTCCGCATCCCGAGGAGGTCCGCCCGGGGGGCCTTGTCGGTGACCCGCTTGGCTGTTTCATGCAGGAGTGTCAGGGTGACCGCCCCCGCGACGCCGCTTGCCAGGGCCTGTGCTGCTTTGTTCATGGTCGTCTGCCTCCTCCCTCCCGACGTGCAACAAGCATTCCTCACAGATCCCGCGGAAGCCTTTCAGCTCCGCAGGGCTCCGGCCCGGGCCTCCACGTGGTCGACGAACTCGTCGAGCAGGTGGTTGAAGGCCTCCGGCCGGTCCATCATCACCCAATGCCCGGTGCCGGGCATGAGGCGGACGGGGAGGTCCGGCAGCAGGCGGTGGAGACTGTAGGGGAGGTCGTTCATGGTGCTGATGATGGAGAGCTTCGGACCCTTGTAGCGCTCCAGGGCGGGCAGGGGTGAGTAACGGACGGCGCTCTCCAGGCATCCGACCACGGCATTCTCGTCCGTGAGGTGGAGATCCTCCAGGACCCAGCGGCCGGCGTGGCGGTCGCCTCCCATGACGAGCTGGCGGAAGTAGGACTCGAGCTCCCCCAGGGGATCGGACCGCAGGGCATCGAGGAAGGATCTGGACTGCTCGGCGGGGACGCGGCTCTGGTCGCCGTTCGGGTCCACCAGCAGGAGCCCGGCCACCCGCTCCGGGTGATGCCCCGCATACTCGATGGCCACCGAAGCTCCCAGGCTGTGGCCGGCAAGGAGGAACCGCCGCAGCCCGAGCTGGTCGGCCACGGCCGCCACGTCTGCGGCGAGGCCCTGGATGGAGTAGTCGCCGTCCTCGGCCGGATCGGAGTCGCCGTGACCGCGCAGGTCGAGGGCCACGGCGCGCTGGCGCCGGTGGAGGTGGTCGAGCTGGAGGGCCCACTGACCGCCGTTCCCCGCGAGACTGTGGATGAAGAGGACGGGGAGGGAGTCCGGGTGAACTCCGCCATCTTCATCGCGGACGTAGAGGTTGCCGGCCGGACCGGGGATCCACTGGCCGGCCGTCTCCCGCACGGCGAAGTCCGTCTCCGGCAGGTCTTCCGCCAGCAGGTCGTCCGGCATCGGCTCAGGGGAAGGCTCCGGTCCCAGCTCCGGGAAGCTCCGCTTCCGGCCGGCCAGCAGGGTGGCGAGGAGCCCCAGGCCGAAGAGGCCGAGCAGGGTCCAGAGGAGGCCCCGCGGGCGCCGCCTGCGTGGATAGCTGGAACGTCTGAGCTCCCTCGATCGCATACTGACCTCCCGCCGGCCCCGCCGGTTTTCCCCCGTTCAAGCTAACACGACCGCCTCCCGGGGCGCTATGCGGCCGAAGGCGAAAAAAGTCTGAGCGATGCCGGGGAGACTTTCCGTCCATTTAGGCAGGCCGGCTCAATCCCGGGCCGTGCCTGCCCAAGGAGGTTCTCTTGACCCGTCCCAGCCAAGCCTTCGAAGACATGCTCCAAACGTTTTTCGCCGATTTCCTGGACCTGGTCGAGCCCGGTCTCATCGCGCGACTGGACCTGGACCAGGTCGCCTTCCCCTGCCGGGACGAGCTCGCCGACTGGCCCGAGGAGGAGCGGCGCGGCCTCGGTCTCCTGGCCGAGGTGTTCACCCGCCGGGGACGCCGGCTGTCCATCCTGGTCCAGGTCGAGCTCCAGGCCGGCTGTCGGGAGTGCCTGGAGGAGAGGCTCCTCGGCTGGTACCTGCGCCTCGCCCTCGAAGGCCGCCAGCCGGCCCGCATGATCGTGCTCGTCCTCAAGGGGGGCAAGCCGGGCCCGAGCCTGGAGTGGATCGTCGACGAGGTGGACGGCGAGGAGCTCCTCCGCGTGCCCTATCTCTCCTTCGGCCTGGAGGGGTACCCCGCCGAGGGTTACCTCGACCGCAACGAGCCCGTCGCCTGGGCCCTCTCCACCTTCATGCGCCCCACCCTGAGGAGCCAGGAGGAGCATCTGAGGATCTGTTTGGAGAAGATCGCGGGGCTGGCATGTTGAGCGGCTGCCAGAAACGACCAATGTCGTCTACCTGTATACTGGAGGACGAGGATGAATGCCATGGCTTTGCCCAAAGCATACGAAGAGGTCATCGATTTCATTGCATCAGGGAGCAAGCCCGAGACGGTCGTTGCCTTTCGCCCTTCGGAGGAGGCCAGAGCTCGGGTGGCAGACCTGATCGCCCGCGAGAAGGTGGGGACCTTGACGACCGACGAGGTCTGGGAGCTCGAGCACTATCTCCAGCTCGAACACATCATGCGTCTGGCAAAGGCCCGAGCCCGGCAGTACCTCTCCCAAAAAGGCTCTTAAGCGCCAATCGGGTACGCATTCGAGAGGCACTTCCGCCACCCGGGGGCGCTCCGTCGTGATCTGCCTACTCCGCAAACCGGAGCCCGATCACGCCGAGGATGATCAGGAGGAGGGAGACGACTCGTAAGACGCTCCAGGCTTCTCCCAGGAAGAGGAAACCCACGAGGGCCGTGCCGGCGGC
>DASQEB010000488.1:0-4251 GCA_035633875.1 Thermoanaerobaculia bacterium | reverse complement strand
TCCCGGCCGGAGCTCGGGCCGGGCGGCGGCGGGGACGCGGAGAGCGGCAAGCCACTTCCACAGGCCGTCCCAGATTCCCGACCCCCTCTCCGCATCGAAGCCGCCGGCCTGGGCGGGGACCGCCGTGGCCAGCAGGAGGGCCGCCGCGAGGGCGAGCGCCGCGCTGCCTTTCTTCATCAACCGAATCATCCAGACCTCCCTCCCCGAGGGACTCCCGCGGCCCGCCATGGGCCGCGCCGCCCGCGGGAACAGATTGACGTGCTTCCTCCGGAACCAAGTGTCGCAAGACGGCAGGACACGCGCCTCCCGCGGGACGATCCGCCTGTCTCCGAGCCGTCCAGCGTCGCGGGAGGCCGCAAGATCCCGTCGCGAGCGGCGGTGCTTCCATCCCGCCGGCCAGAGATCCCGATATCGTTATCCGATGACAGTCGCGAGGAGATTATGCATGTTAGCTACACAGACACAAGCATCAACTCGGCAGGAACTACAGATTCACCGAGGAAGGGGGTTGACAAAGCGCCTCGATATACGCAGAATATGATTATCAGCAAGCTTTGAGGACAGAAACATGCGGAGGCGAGGAGGCTTCGATGAGGGAGGAGAAGCACATGGAGACCCGTGAGCTCCTGGCGGATCTGCCGCCGGAGTCAATCCCGGCGGTCCTGCACCTTCTGATGTGCGACGAGTGCACGCTGAACGCGCTCGAGTCGCTGTCGCGGGTGATGCAGCCCGCATCGCCGGGCGCCGGCTCGCTGCTGGGCGGCTACGACGAGGTCTTTCGAGAGCAGGAGGAGGGAATGACGGAGCTGCTGCGGGCGCTGGAGGAGCGCCGGAGCGAGGCGGAGGGCCTGCTGGAGGAGCTGCTGGAGTTTCCGGCGGGGGAGCGGACGCGGGTGGTGATCCGGGACGGGCGATTCCAGCAGCCGCATCTGGCGGAGCTGGCGCTGGAGAGGAGCGCAGGTGCTCGGAAGAGCGCGCCCGGGGAGGCAGAGGAGCTCGCCCGGCTGGCGTTCACGATGGTGTCGAAGGCGGCGCCGCGGACCACGCACGAGCAGGCGGCCAGTCTGCGGAGCCGGGCGTCCTGCCAGCTCGGGATCGCGCTGCGGCTCCAGGGGAAGCTGGAGGCGGCCGAGGGGGCGTTCCGCGCGGCGGCCTTTTACCTGGAGGGGCCGCTCGACTCCGGGGAGAGGGCGGCGTTCTGCCAGTCGCTGGCGCACCTGCGGGCGGAGCAGGGCCGGCTGGACGAGGCCCTGGCCCTGTACTGGCGGGCCGAGCACCTGTTCGAGCGCGAAGGGGACCGGCACGAAGCCGCGGCGTGTCTGGCGGCGATCGGTCTGCTCCACCTGGGGGAGGACGATCCGTTCGGGGCGCGGGAGCCGCTGACGCGGGCCCGGACCGGCCTGGAGGCGGACCGTACCCCGGAGCTCGCGTGCCGCGTCGCGATGGCGCTTGCGCTGTGTCTCGCCTCGCTGGGGCGGTGCTCGACGGCATGGCTGTACGTGGACGAGGCGCGCGGGCTCGACGTGCGGGTCAAGAGCTCCCCGGCGCGGCTCCGCTTCCAGTGGGTGGAGGGGAAGATCGCGGCGCGCACCGGCCGGGAGCAGGCAGCCCTGGAGCTGCTGGAAACGGTCTGCGAGAGCTTCCGGAGGGAAGGCAACGTCTACGACGCCGCGCTGGTGGCCCTCGACCTGATGCGGCTCAGGTTGCGGAGGGAGGAGCGACAGGAGATCGATCGTCTGATGGACGGCCTCACGGAGGGCTGGGAGAAGGATCCGGACACGAGGGTGGTCGCGATGATCCTGTGCGGCGTGGCGGCGGTCGGCATCGAGGGGCTCGGGGACGGGGAGGCCGCCGCCGACATGGCGGAGCGAATCCTGCGGCGCAAGCGGGCCTTTGCCGCGCGAGCGAAAGGATATTGAAAGGTTTTCCGGGCCGATCAAGGCTCCGGATGTCTCGAACCCAAGGAGGTTCAAGATGAGCAACGTGCAAATCGATTTGAAGCCGGTCAACCGACTCCTGCGCCCGCCGCGCCCGGTGGAGAGGCTGAAGGCCGAGCGGGTGCAGGAGGCGCTCCAGGCCATGCCGGGGTGGCGTCTGTCGCAGAACGGGCGGACGATCCACCGGGTCCACTGGTTTCCCGGCCGGGACGTGGCCGTGGCGTACGCCTCGTACGTGTCGGCGCTCGCGTACTCGGAGTCCCAGAGGGTGCACCTCTCGGTCCTGGAGTGCCGGGTGGCCGTCACGGTCTACGGCGAGCCGCCGCTCGCGGCGGACGACGGCTGGCTGGACCAGGGGAATCTCGACTTCGCGGCCCGCATCGGCTAGTCCGGAAGGGGACGGAGGAGACGAGATGAAACGGCGCAAATCCATTGCCCATCACGTCGACGACTGGCAGCAGTTGCTCGACGCCGTGAGCCCGCTCACCTTCACGGCGAGCCGGCTCGTGCTTCCACGATCGGACCAGGCGCCCCCGCAGCCGGAGGAGGCCTGGCTCGACGAGGAGATTCTCAACTTCGCGTCCCGAATCGTCGGCGACGCAACGCAACAGAAAGGAGAGAGAAATGGCCCTGAGACCCACGTCCATTGCTGATTACACCGACGACTGGCAGCAGCTCCTCGCCGCCATGGAGGCGAACGTGAGCGACCTGCAGCTCCTCGAGCCCATGCGCCTGGAGCTCGTGGAGACCCTGACCCAGGTGCAGGCGATCAGCACCGAGGAGAAGGCGAAGCGCGCCGAGCGCCAGCAGGCGACCCAGAGGCGGAAGGAGGCCCTCGCCCGCGGGAAGGACCTCGCCAGCCGCCTGCGGGCAGGGATCCGGTCGGTGTACGGCGCGAAGAGCGAGAAGCTGGTCGAGTTCGGGGCGGTCCCGTTCCGGCGGCGGGTGCGTAGTCAGAGCGCGCCGCCCCCGGTCGAGACGCCCGAGCCGGCCCCTGGCGTGAAGCCGGCGTAGCCCTGTCCGGTTGATGGTTCTGGGGCGGGCGAAAGCCCGCCCTTTCTCCTGGGAGCGCCGGCGCTCCCAGGGCTCTTTGACAACTGACGTACCGGGGGAGGCGAGGGCCGGGGCTCCTCCCTCCCCCTCCTTTGGGAGCTTGACGACCGCGCGCCCGGGCTGCTGTCCCGTCGAGATTCTCTCCAGCACCATCTTATATATGGAGGCTCTGCTTTCTGGCCTCCAGGGGATCAGGGAGGAGCGCTTCTTTCTATTCGTTGCTGCGTGCAGCGCTGAAGGTCAATCTGCCGCCGCATCGGAGAGTAGGTGCTGCGGTTGCCTACCGTCCTTCGGGACAAGGAGGTCTTCCGTGAGTAGAAGCAGCGTCCTCGCAGTCCTCGTGTTCTCGCTCCTGCTCGGTCTTTCTCCTCTGGCCGCCGAGCCCATGATCGAGCGCGGCATCGACATCTTCACCACCCCCGCAGACGGCAAGACCTTCTACGACTTTGCCGAGAATCCGATCCCTGCCGGATTCTTCTGCAAGGGGTCCAAGCCTTTCAGAGGCCGGATCGCGTTCAGGGGCCTGCCTCTCGCGACCGGAGTCCCGGGGCAGCTCGGGGCCGCCGACACAGTGGTCGAGCGGCTCGACGACGCCGTCTTCGACGCCAGGGGCAGGGCCCAGACGCGCATCAGGTTCGGGGCGTTGTCGCTGGTGAGCATCGCCCCCGTCAAGACCGCCTGTGGGGCCTTCCACGCCTATGTCTCGCTTGGGGAGAGGCAGCGTGTCACCACCATGAACATCCGCCGCACGCAAGAGCTCGGCGGGAGCTTCATCGCACCCCTCGCCGTCGACATACGCCTGACGTTCATCCCCGTGAAGCCCTCCCAGGGTAACGAGGCGCGGAAGCTGGAGCTCGCGGGCAGCTTCACCTTCCCTGCCCCCATCCTTCCGTGGAGCTTCACGGGCGGCGTGACGAGCTCGGACACCGTCGTCGTCGATACGAACGGCGACCTGATTCCTGACCGCCAGTTTCCCGGCCCTTCCACCTTCTCCCCGGGCCGGCCGCCACGCTCACTGAACAAGGCCGTCTACTGCTGTCCTCAGGAGGTTTGCCACGCCGCCGATGGCTGCGAGCACTGCACGTGGCAAATCCCTTATAACTGCCAGGGACACTGCCCATAGTACGGCGTCACGGTTTCCGTGAATCAGCCCCCACAGGGGGCGGCATTTGGATAGCCCGGGGCGTCAGCCCCGGGGATGGGAGGCGGTCTAGACCATTCATGGAGCCCCCGAAGGGGGGCGACACCAGACGTCGATATG
>DASQEB010000487.1:0-4705 GCA_035633875.1 Thermoanaerobaculia bacterium | reverse complement strand
CACGCCTTCGCTCTTGCCGATCCAGTTCTCCTGCATCAGCTTGACGCGCTCGGGCCAGCCGGGCAGCTGGTGCTGCACGTGGTCGAGCAGCTCGGCCGCGTAGTCGGTGATCTTGAGGTAGTAGCCCGGGATCTCGCGCTTCTCGACCGGTGCGCCGGTGCGCCAGCCGCGGCCGTCGATCACCTGCTCGTTCGCGAGCACTGTTTGATCGACGGGGTCCCAATTGACGACGCCCGTCTTCGTGTACGCGATGCCTTTCTCCAGCATGCGCAGGAAGAGCCACTGGTTCCAGCGGTAGTACTCCGGCGTGCAGGAGGCGACCTCCTTGGACCAGTCGTAGAGGATGCCCCAGCGCCGGAACTGCTCCTTCATGACCTTGATGTTGCCGAGGGTCCAGTCCCGGGGGTGGAGGCCGCGCTGGATGGCGGCGTTCTCGGCGGGCAGACCGAAGGCGTCCCAGCCCATGGGGTTGAGCGCCCGCTTGCCGTTCATGCGGAGGTAGCGGTAGAGCGCGTCGCCGAGGATGTAGTTGCGCCCGTGACCCACGTGGAGCCGGTCTCCCGACGGGTAGGGGAACATCATCAGCATGTAGTACTTGTCCCGGGTGTTGCGCAGGTCCACCTCGGCCGCCCGAGTTTTCTCCCACCGGTCCTGCCATTTGGCCTCGACGGCCTTGTGGTCGTACTGGTTGCTCATCGCTTCTCCGCTTTCTCCGCCCGTGTCAGCCTAGGTCAAGCTTCCGGGAAACGTGTGCTGCTTGAGGAGGCCGTCGAGCAGGCCGTTGACGAAGCGCCCCGACTGCTCGGAGCCGAACTTCTTCGCCAGCTCGATGGCCTCGTCCACCACCACGAGCTTGGGGGTGTCCCGCTCGTGGAGCATCTCGTAGATGGCCAGCCGCAGGATGTTGCGGTCGACCGCCGGCATCCGCTCCAGCCGCCAGTTGTCCGCCTGGGCGCGGATCAGATCGTCGATCTTCTCCTGATTCTCCAGCGTCCCCCGCACGAGATCCTGGGCATAGGAGAACGCCTCCTCCACCCGCCGCCTGCGCTTGCCAAAATCGGCCCGCGCCTCCTCCGAACTCATCGGCCGCTTCGGCGCGGCCCCCGGCTCCTCGCGGGCCAGATACTCCGAGAGGTCGAACGTGTTGAAGATCTGGGGCAGCGGGCTGCCGCCGAGATCGCTCTGATAGAGCATCTGGACCGCCATTTCCCGCGCCGTGCGCCGCTTGCCTGCCGTCATGGATCGGATCGCCTCGAAGAGAAAAACACCAGAGATCGAAGAAAGACAAGGGCCGCTCCCGCGACGGGAACGGCCGCACCCGGGTCGCAATGATATCCGGGGCCTGTGTGCTCTGCTAGGTGCTCGGATTGCGCAGCCGTGCGAACAGATCGGCCATCTCGAGGACCGCCAGGGCCGCCTCCCATCCCTTGTTGCCGACCTTGCCGCCGGCCCTCTCCTGGGCCTGCTCGGAGGTGTCGCAGGTGAGGACCCCGAAGCCCACCGGCACCCGGTGGCGCTCGGCCACGCTCGCGATCCCCCGGGCCGCCTGGGAACAGATGTAGTCGAAATGAGGCGTCTCGCCACGGATCACCACGCCGACACCCACGAGCCCGTCGTACTTCTCGCGCCCGGGACCGCCGGCCGCCAGTTCCGCCAGAGCTTGGGGGATCTCCCAGGCGCCGGGGACGCTCACCAGATGGATGTCCCCCGGCTCCACCCCATGCCGGCGCAGGCAGTCGACCGCTCCGGCGACCAGGAGGTCCCCGATGCGCGAGTTGAAGCGCGACGCCACGACGGCGAAACGCCGGCCCGCGCCGTTCAAAGCCCCTCTGGTTTCGCGGATTCCGTTCAAGGCAGCGACTTTCGTAAAACCCGTGAAGTATAGGAAGGGGCTCGCGGGGGAGTCAATGCGGTCTGGCCAAACATTTGCAGTCCTCGATGGGTGAGATGGCGCTGGGGAGAAAGGAGAAACATACCATGAAGCACAACCTCCTCCGGCTCCTGCTCGCGGCCGTCCTCTGCACGGCCTCGTTCCTGGTCTCCGAGGCCCCCGCCCAGGTCCCGGTCCGGCAGACGCTCTGCTCGTCCGACCCGATCCCCTCCGGGTGGATCAAGGTCGACGAGATCGCGAGCCCCGCTGCCTGCGGGGACGTCGGCGAAGCCTGGGTGATCGAGCCGTACACCAACAAGGCGACCGGCTCGGCCATGGTGGTCTGCGCCGACCAGCCGACGCCTCCGGGATGGCAGGTCCTCCAGGTGACGTCGACCTCGGGTCAGTGCGGCGGGTTGGAGGTCGGCAACGTCAAATCCATCCGGAAGGTGGGCTAGAGGAGCGCCGGGTCCACGCTCCTCGCCATCTGCCGCAGGAAGAGGCCGTAGCCCGGGGCGAAGAACGCCTTGAGGAGGATGTCCAGCAGAATGCCGCTCGCGGCCAGCGCCATCAGCCGGACCTCCGCTCTCTCGAACGGCCAAACCCGGCGGACCAGGAGCGGCCGGGAGAAGAGGCTCCCGAGGAGCACGAAGGCGAAGACCCGGACGACCGACCACGGCACCCAGGCGGCCACCGACCCGAGGAATGGGTGGCCGCTCGCCGCGGCGTAGCACCCCACGAAATAGCTCATGTAGCCCACCAGGGCGGCCCCGAGGGTGAGGCCCAGATATCCGCCGCTCACCCAGGTGAGGAGCAGGAAGACGCCGAGATGCAGGAGATGTACGGGGACGAACCTTCGCCAGTCGTTCTCCGGGCCCGCGCCCGTAGCGATCCAGCCGAACATCTCCTGGCGGTACGGCTCGCCGTTCAGGATCACCTCCCGAGCGGCCTCGGGCATCCAGAAGACCAGCAGGATCACCCCGGCGCTCAGGAGGAAGGCCCAGACGATCCCGAGCGTCCAGGCGCCAAGGTAATCCCGCTCCAGGGCTCGCCGCCGGAACGAGGGATAGAGCGTGAGCGGCGCCACCAGGGGAAGAACCCATTTGCCGCCTGGAACTGCGGCGAAGAGGGGAAGAAGCGGAGTGAGCAGCAGGAGAGCGTTCACAGCGCTCCCCCGGCCGGACCCAGGTGGACCTCCTCGACCTGGGTGCAGGGATCGGCGTCGAGGGCGTAGGCCAGGGCCCGGGCCACCTCCCGGGGCGGCACCATGGCCTCCCGGTTCCAGGTGCCGGGGAGCCGGTCCCAAATCGGCGTGTTGGTCGCCCCCGGATAGAGCGCGGTGATCCGGATGCCCGTTTCCTTGAGTTCCTCCCGAAGCACAGCCACGAGCCCGGCCAGACCCCACTTGCTGGCGCAGTAGGCAGACCAGCCGGGGAATCCCTGCCGGGCGGCCACGGAGAGGAGGGGAAAGATCCACCCCCGGCCCCGCTGCTTCATGGCCGGCAGCAGAGCGCGGATCAGCAAAAAGGCGCCGGTGAGGTTGGTCGTGAGGATGTCGTTGAAGTCGTCCGGCGTGGTCGCTTCCAGGGGGGCGATGGCCGCGACGCCCGCCGCTGGCACCACCACCTCGGCCGCCCCCCACCGGGAGCGGATCTCTTCGGCGCACCGGCCGAGGGATACGGGCTCGCGTACGTCGCAGGGGAGGATCGCGCCGCGCTCCCGGGCCGAGGCCAGATCGAGCGTCTCCTCGAGAGGCGCCTGCCGCCGGCCGAGGAGGGCTAGTGCATACCCCCGGCGGGCCAGTTCCAGGGCGATCTCCCGCCCCAGCCCGGAGCCGGCCCCGCTCACCACCGCAACACCCCGGAAATCAGTTGTCATGAAAGAATTAATGCTGGTCTGCGTACAAGTTGGGTACAAGGCTGGACGATTCGGCAAACTCGAAGGCTGCAAACACCGATGGAAAAAGGAGGAAATTGGTCGGGACGCCGGGATTTGAACCCGGGACCCCCTGAACCCCATACATCGGCTCTGAGGTGCGTAACCTCACCGTACATTACCGTTTCTCCTCGGAAATCAAGCATTTCGGTACAACGACCCAGGCAGTGAATTACGGCCCTTGTACGGTCCTTTCACATCGTCTATTGTACCGGTATTGTACCGGTCGTTGTACCGATTGCGCCATGAGCCCACGCCCCTCCAAACTCGGATCCCTGAACCGCGCCGTCAAGCTGATCAACGCGGAGGTGCTCGGGTGGGCATTCGCTCACCCTTCCCCGACCCGCTACTATATCCGCGAGGAGGGAGGTCGCAACTCAATTCGCGGCCTGTGCCTGCGGGTCGGTGCCCGCGTAGTGTGGTTCGGGTACCGGCGGGGCGGCGGGTGGACCGCCATCGTTCAGGCGCGGCCAGAAATGTCCCCGGTGGAGATTGACGAGGCTCGCCGGCGCGTGCGTGAGGCGCTGATCGAGGCACAGGACCTGCCGGCAGGCCAAACCACGTCTGCCCGGAGCCGGATGACTGTGCGCGAGCTCGGCGAAACGTATCTCCAAGACCTGGAGGCTACCCGCGGCGATCGCCGAAGTCCGCGCACCCTAGAGGGATACCGGGATCTCTGGCGCCTTCATCTTGTGCCCCTGATTGGAGATCTCAGGCTCAACCAGGTAACGCCCGACACCGTGAGAGAGGTGAAGCTGAAGATCCCTCAGGGGGTTCAAGCCCGCCAGCAGCCTGCCGAAGGCCAACCGATCTCTGCAAAAGCCGGTGGCCGGGTTGTCGCCAATCGCGCTCTGCAGCAGGCAGAGGCGGCTTGGGCCTATGCGGTCCGGATGGAGTGGG
>DASQEB010000486.1:0-30762 GCA_035633875.1 Thermoanaerobaculia bacterium | reverse complement strand
CACGCGGACATCGAGATCTCCGACGCCACGCCTCCGGGGGCGCCGGCGATCGACATGGCCCTCCGCTATCTCCTGTTGGAGGCGATGCGCCTCAAGGACGAGCGGGAGGGAGATGCGCCGCCGAGGGAGGGCTTCGATCCGGACGAGACGATGGTCTCCCAGCTCGGAGCGGCCTCACCCCACGCCGCGGGTCCGGCCGCCGACCTCTCCGGCACGATCGGCGAGAGCCTGAAACGGGCGAGGTCGATCAAGGGCTCGGCGGCCCTCCTTCTGGCCGAGATCGCGAGCGGCGCGGTGATCTCGGCCACGGGGGGCGTCCCGGGGGTGGACCTCGGCCAGGCCACGGTGGCGGCGGTCGCCCAGCTCCTGCGCCAGAAGCAGCGGATCGCCGACCAGTTCGGGCTCCACGACCCGCTCCAGGAGGTCCTCCTCACCACGGCCGACCGCTACTACGTCGTGCGCTCCCTGGGTCTGGGCGAGGGCTATTTCCTCCTTTTGATCCTGGACCGCGCCAAGGCAAACCTGGCCCGGGCGCAGCTCGATCTGGTGGCGATCGAGCGAGACCTGGTCGAGCGGGTGTCGTCGTAAAGCGGATGTGTTAGCTTCTCTCCCTCCCGCTGCGGCGTCTCCGCGGCGGGATCCATGATGCCCTCTTCCCCCGCCCCCTCCCGGCCCGCGCTCCGCTGCCGCGGTCTCGTCAAGCGCTACGGCGACGTCGTGGCCGTGGCCGGGCTCGATCTCGAGGTCGTGCGCGGCGAGTGCTTCGGTCTCCTGGGGCCCAACGGCGCTGGCAAGACCACCACGATCGAGATCCTGGAAGGGCTGACCGAGCCGGACGGCGGGGAGGTCGAGGTGCTGGGGGCGACATGGCAGGGCGACGGCCACGAGCTCCGGGAACGGCTCGGCGTCTCGCTCCAGGAGACGCAGCTCAACGAGAAGCTCACGGTCGCCGAGACGCTGCGCCTGTTCCGCTCCTTCTACCGCGAGGGGCGCGATCCCGAGGCCGTGCTCGCCTCGCTCGCCTTGGAGGAGAAGCGGGACGCCCGCGTCGGCAAGCTTTCCGGCGGCCAGAAGCAGCGCCTCGCCGTAGCGTGCGCCCTGGTGGGAGATCCCGAGCTCTTGTTCCTGGACGAGCCGACCACCGGCCTCGATCCGCAGAGCCGCCTCCAGCTCTGGCAGCAGGTCACCGCCTTCCGCGAGCGGGGCGGCACCGTGCTGCTGACCACGCACTACATGGACGAGGCCGAGCGGCTGTGCGACAGAGTGGCGATCGTGGACCACGGCCGCGTCATCGCCCTGGGCACGCCGGCCGAGCTGATCCGTTCCCTCCATGCGGCCGACGTGATCGAGTTTCTGTCCGAGCCCGAGCTTCCCGAGGCGGACCTGCGCGCCTTGCCCGGCGTGTCGGAAATCCACCGGCGCGGCCCCAACCAGGCGCTCGCCGTGGTTTCGATCACCGAGAGCGTGCCCGCCCTGCTCGCCGCGATCGAGCGGGCGGGGGCGCGGCTCGCGCATCTGTCGACCCACCGCGCCACCCTGGAAGACCTGTTCGTGGCCCTGACTGGCCGGGAGCTGCGCAATGAGTGAGATGACGGCCGATCCCGCGGCCACCGCCACGGGTCCGCGGAGCGCCGCCGGCCGCCGCCTCCGGGCCCTGCGCGAGCTGACCGTCTGCCGCATGAAGGAGTTCCTGCGCGAGCCGGAGGCGGTCTTCTGGGTCTTCCTCTTCCCCGTGCTGCTCTCCATCGTGCTCGGCTTCGCCTTCCGCGAACGGCCGCCCGACCGCATCCCCGTGGGGGTGGTCGCCGGGCCGGGCGCCGAGCGGACCCTGGCGTCGCTGGAGCGCTCGCCCGGGCTGCTGCCGCGGCCGTACGCGGCGGCGGAAGGCCGGGAAGCCTTGCGCACGGGCAAGGTTTCGCTGCTGGTGGAGCCCGGTCCCCCGGTGACGTTCCGCTTCGACCCGACCCGGCCCGAGTCGCGCATCGCGCGGCTCGAAGCCGACGATGCCCTGCAACGCGCCGCCGGCCGGGCCGACCTCCTGCCGGTGCGCTCCGAGGAGGTCACCGAGAAGGGCGCGCGCTACATCGACTTCCTGATTCCGGGCCTGCTGGGGATGAACCTCATGGGCACGGGGATCTGGAGCCTCGCCTTCTCGATCACCACCGCGCGCAACCGCCGGATTCTCAAGCGCCTGATCGCCACCCCGATGCGGCGCAGCGACTACCTGCTGTCGCAGATCGCGGGGCGGCTCGTCTTCCTGCCGCCCGAGATCGTCGTGCTCGCCGGCTTCGGCTGGCTTGCCTTCGACGTGCCGATGCGGGGATCGCTCCTCCTGCTCCTCGGCGTCTGCCTGCTCGGGGCCGTGTCCTTCTGCGGTCTGGGGCTCCTGATCGCCTCCCGGGTCCGCACCATCGAGGGGGCGAGCGGCCTCGCCAATCTGGTGATGATGCCGATGTGGCTCCTGTCCGGGGTGTTCTTTTCCGCCGAGAGGTTTCCCGACGTCGTGCAGCCCCTGATCCGCGCCCTCCCCCTGACGGCGCTCAACGAGTCCCTGCGGGCGGTGATGAACGAAGGCCACGGCCTGGTGCAGATCGCACCGCAGCTCGCCATCCTCGCCGCCTGGGGTCTCGCGAGCTTCGCCGTCGCCCTCCGGATCTTCCGCTGGAAGTAAAAGGTGGTGCTCTTCCCGGAGAGCGCGTAAAATACGATCTGTAACGGTGTGGCCGAGCTGATCGATCCTCCTCCAGTGACATACGTGTATGGGCTTTCTGAAGCGCTGGTTCGGCAGAGACCCGGGACTCGAAGCAGCTCGTGCAGCTCGCGAGGCTCTTGACAATCTGCCTGCCGCAGATCGGGCGAGGGCAATCCTTGAGAGCATGTTGGCCGGCGCTTCCGTCGCGTTCCAACACCAGGACCTGGACGAAACCTTCTTCAGGGTCCTGGCCGACCTCCAGGAGAAGGCAGAGCCTGGAAGCCAGCGCGCCCTGCGGCTGCGTCGGCTCGAGGAAGATCTGAGCCGGATCGTGGGGAGGCCGGGCTCCACCCCACCCGAGCACCCGGCGCGGTCCCGGGCCACAGGGGTCGGGGAGATCCCACCGAAGCTCACAGCGATCTGGCGCCGGCTTGCCGGCTCTGGTCCCGAACGCGAACAGAGCCTGCCGCGGCGCGTCGAGCTGTGCCGCCAGGCTCTGTCGTTGTTCCGCCGCGAGGAAAATCCACGTCTCTGGGCCGTGCTCCAGATCGAGTTGGGAAACTGCCTGGCTCAGATGCCCCGCGGCCGAACCGGCAGCCTCGAACAGGCGATCACCGCGTACGAGCAGGCCCTGCGGGTCTGGACGCGCGAGGAGACGCCCGAACAATGGGCCATCGCGATGTACAACCTGGGGGCCTTCTATCGGGACCTCAAAAGCGGAGATCCGGCCGAGAACCTCGATCGCTCGATCGCGGCCATGGAGCACGCATTGGAGGTGTGGACCCAGGCAACCGTGCCCCAACAATGGGCGCAGGCTTTCCAGATGCTCGGCGAGAATCTCTACGATCGGAGGCGGGGGGATCGCGGTGAGAATCTTGAACGGGCCATCGAGGCATATGGGCAAGCCTTGCGAGTCCACACGCGCGAAGCCATGCCCGAAGAATGGGCGCGGACCCAACACGGACTGGCGACCGCCCTGCGAGACCGTCTCCGTGGTGATCGCGCAGAGAGCGTCGAGAGAGCCATCCAGCTTTACAAGGAACTCCTGGAGGTGTACACGCGCGACGCCAGGCCCGTGGACTGGGCTCGGGTCATGAGCTACCTTGCCAGTGCCTATCGCAATCGGATCCTGGGGGACCGGGCGGAGAACCTGGAACAGGCCATCGAGGCCAACCTCGAGGTGCTGCAAATCCAGACGCGTGAAACCATGCCCAGTTCCTGGGCCGTGGCCACGATGAACCTCGCGAACGCCTACTCCGACCGGCTTCGCGGCATGCGGGCCGACAACATCGAGGTTGCGATCGGCCTTTACGAGCAGGTGCTGGAAGTGTACACGCTGGAGACCGCGCCCGTGGACTGGGCCCGGGCCATGACCAACCTGGCGTCCTCCTACGTCGAGCGCATCCGGGGCGATCGTGCTGACAACATCGAGCGGGCCATCGAGGGATATCGACAGGTTTTGCAGGTCTACACGCGCCGGGCGGCGCCCCGTGAGTGGGCCGGCACGATGATGAACCTGGGGAGCACGTACGCCCGGCGCCTGCGCGGGAAACCGGGGGAAAATCGTGAGCAGGCCGTTCAGGCCTATCGACAGGCGCTGGAGGTTTTTACCCGTGAGGTGGCGCCCTTGGACTGGGCGAGTCTCATGATGAATCTGGGAAACGTCTATACGGCTCGCGCGGGGGAGGATCCCGCCGCCGGCTATGAACCCGCCATCGCCTGCTTCAAGGGGGCCCTCGAGGTCTGGAGCCCCGAAGCCCATCCGTATCACTCCCGGGAAGCCGCCAAGTGGCTTGGGAACTGTTACTTCGAACAGGAAAGGTGGGAGGAGGCCGCTGACGCCTATCAGCTTGCCCTGCAAGCGGCGGAGAACCTGTACCGGGGCTCGCTGTTCCGGATCGGCAAGACGCTGGAGCTCGCCACCGCTGCGGCTCTGTACCGCCTTCTCGCCTATGCCTTGGCCCGCACCGGACGTCTGCGGGAAGCGGTTACATCCTTCGAGCGGGGGCGGGCACGGGGCCTGGGCGAGGCGCTGGCCCGCGATCGGGCCAGCCTGGAACGGGCCCGGGCCGTGGACCCCGAGGCTTGCGATCTCTATCAGACAGCCGTCTCTCGACTTCTCCAGGCGGAGGTGGCGGAGCGGACGGGGCAGGCCCGTGACCCTGCCGGGCTGGGGATGACGCGCGAGAGTCTGCTCCCGCACGCCGAAGAAATGGGAATCGATCCGGACGAGTTCTTTCGGACGACTGCGACCTATGTCGTGACTCACTTCCGCCAGGTCGAGGCCGCCGAGAGGGCCCAGGGACGGCCTTCCGTTCCAGGCGAGCCGGAGCTGACCCGTGGGGACCTGCGACGCCAGGTCGAGCAGGCGCGCGCCGACTTTGCCGCTGCCGCCGCGAGGATCCAACGCATCGCGGGGTACGAGGACTTCCTCGCCCAGCCGGACTTCGACGATGTCGCCGAGGCTGTTCAGCCCGGCCTTCCCATCGTCTATTTGGAAGTCTCCTCGTCCGGCAGCCTGGCCCTCGTCGTTCACCGCGCACCCGGAGCTTCAGAGGTGCTCGTGGAGCCCGTCTGGGCGGACGGTTTCTTGGAAAGGGATTTGAAGGGCCTCTTCGAGCGATCGGGTGGGGGGGACACCGCGAGCGGTTTTTCGCCTGGGCAGCTCCAGGATCCAGAGCAGTTCGCAACGGCTCTGCCGGAGATCCTGTCCGTCCTGGGAGAAAGGTTCCTCGGAGAGTTGGCCCTTTGCTTGCGCGGGCTGGAGGCCAAAGGCGTGATCCTGGTTCCGGGCGGCCGCCTCGGGGTGTTCCCCCTCCATGCAGCCACGTATCGGGTCGAGGGCCGGGACTCCTGTCTTCTGGACGAGCTCGACGTGGCCTACGCCCCCTCGGCCCGGGCCCTGACAGCCATCCGCCGGGTCCAGGCGAAGCCGGCCCGGCAGCGGCTGGTCGCCGTCGGCAACCCGAGAGGGTCGAATCTCTCGCCAGCCTTGTTCACGGATCTGCTCGCGCGAGACCTCCAGCGAACCGAGCCAAAGGGCACTCTTCTCCTCCACGCAGAGGCCACGACCGAAGCTCTGTGGTCGATTCTCTCGAGCTCGCCCCCGGTGGACCTGGTGCTGGGATGCCACGGCGTCTTCGAGCCCCACGAGCCGCTGCATTCGGGCCTGGAGCTGGCCGATGGACGTCTGACCCTGGCCCGGTTGCTGGACGGCGGCCCCCTGCTGTCGACGAAACTGGTCGTCCTCAGCGCCTGTGAGAGCGCCTTGAGCGACTCCCGTTTCGTCGCCGACGAAGCGATGGGGCTGCCCACAGGTTTTCTGCAGGCCGGGGCTCATGCCGTCCTCGCGACACTCTGGCCGGTGCATGCCCTGCCCACGGTCTTGCTGCTGCGCCATCTCTACTCTCAAATCGCGCAGGGCGTAGCACCCGCTCGAGCGCTGCGCCATTCCATCGCCTGGCTGCGCGAGCTGCCGCGGTCCGCCTTTCTTGCCGCCGCCGCCGATCTGCGGCGGCAGGCGGATCCCCTTTCAGCCCTGAGCCTGGACGCGCTGGTGGCCAGGAGCTACCCTGGGGAGCGGCCTTTCTCGTCGCCTTTCTTCTGGGCAGCCTTTACGTACAGTGGGATCTTCCTGCCGGGAGGATACTGGGAATGAGCGTTCCGAGTCTGCAGAGTATCGCGCAAAGTCCGTTTCTGGCTCTGCCGCTGACCTCGGCAGCGGGGACTGCGGTCTCCTCGATCCGCTCTGGAAAAGTCGTCGTCGTCCTCGACGAGGATTCCCGTCCTGTCGGGATCCTCGATGATCCCATGCTGCCGCCGGCCTGTGATCTCGAGCTTCCCCTGTCGAGCTATCGGGAGCATTTCGCACCGCCGGCTTTGACGACGATCGATACCCCGGTCGAGTCTCTTTTGCAAGGCATGGCGTTCGATCCCGCCATCCGCTGGCATGTCGTTCTGGAAGGGTCGCGCATCGTCGGAATCGTCAAACCGGCCGACCTCTTTCAGTTTCTGGACCTCGGGCCGGCAACCCTCGGCACTTCGGCTCTGACGCGGCTCTTCGGTGATCCCATCGCGCCGCCGCCCTCGCTCTGCTATGTCTGCAAAGGAAAGTCGCCGCATCGGGTCAGTGCAAGGAGGATCGAGCAGCGCGACAGCATCGGGCGTGCCCTCTGCCCGGATCATGGAACGGTGATGATCGCCGAAAATCCTTGCCGGGGACGGGTACGGTGATGTTGATCTCTTTTCTGGACAGACTGAACGGCCTTTTCGATCGCCACTTCATGGTCGGCCAGTGGGCTCCCGCCTCTGTCGCCCTGGTGCTGGCCGGAAGCATCGCCACGGTCTCCATCGGCAGCGGACGCGTGCTGCGCTGGTGGACCGGTCTGCAGCCTCTCGAGCAGACATGGCTCACGCTCGCCGCCCTCCTTGCCGTGACGGTGCTGGCCTACCTGCTTCTCGCGTTGAGCAATGTGTCGATCCGCTTCTACGAAGGATATACCTGGCCGGGATGGCTGGCTTCCTGGTCCACAAGGCGGCAGAAGGCGCGATGGGCCCGCGGCGAGTTCCACGAGTTCCCCCGGAATACGTCCCTCGTGCGGCCGACGCGGCTGGGAAACATTCTGACCGCCGCCGAGGAGCACCCCTATCAGTTGTATCGTCTGGAGGCCGTTGCCTGGTGGCCCCGGTTGACGCCGGTCTTGCCGGCAGAATTCCGAAAGCAGGTGGACGCTGCCTTGACCCCCTTGCTGGCCTGGCTCAACCTCAGCACCATGATCGTGCTGCTTGCACTGGTCGGGGGTGCGGTTTCGCTCCTGAGTGGACAGAGGTGGTGGGCGTCCCTCTCGATCCTCGCGGGTGGCCTGCTGCTCGCACGGATCTTCTACGCCGCCGCTGTCGCGCAAGCCGCCGACTATGCGGTCCTGATCCGCGTGGCGTTCGACCTGTACCGCCACGAGCTGCTGAAGACGATGCACATTCCGGTTCCGGACAACCTCGTCGAAGAGCGACTGCTCTGGGAGGTCCTCAACCCGTGGATCCACCACTACATTCCGCCTTGGGAAAGCGAGCAGTCGAGAGTCACGGACCGGTCCTCCCCGAAATCTCACTACTATCCATTCCACTACGATACACAGAGTGCAGCTCCGCAGCCGGCGGCCGGCCTCGGGATCGACGGTCAGAGTCAGGCTCATCCCAGGATCGGCAAGGGAAGAGAGTCCGCCGGGTAATCATCGGCGGCTATTGACATAGTGGAGCGCGTCCCCACGATCGAGCGGGGGCTGCGCTTCCGGCCGCGGGTGAGCCGCGAAGCCGTGGCCGGCCGGTCGCTGCGCAAGCTGGTCTCCGATCTCTTCGGAGGATCGCCGCGGCACGCGGTCGCCTGCATGATGCGCGAGGGGGATTTGAAGGAGGAGGATCTCGAAGAGATCCGTCGCATGATCGACGCGCACAAGCGCGAGGAAGGAGAACGCCGCGGTGTTTGAGTCCCTTTTCTTCTGGTCCTCGTCCCTCGTGTCCGGCCGCCTGATCGCGGCGAGCGTCGAGCTTGCCGTCCTCGCGGTGGTGGGCCTCGGCGTCGACGGCAGGACGCAGGAGCTCGACGAGGAGGGCCGGGACTGGGTGGAGGAGACCCTCCCGCGGTTCGTGAGACACCTTCGCTAGCAGGAAAGAAAAAGGAGCCATTTCGATGCGCAGACGACTGTCGTGGATGTTCGTGGTGTGCCTCGCCCTTCTCGTCGCGGTTCCGCCTCTCCGCGGAGAGAGTCCGAAACCCGGCGGAGGGCTGGTGAGCGGCCCTCTCGGCGAGAAGGTGGATCAGCTCATATCCCGCCTGGAAGGCTTCGGCTTCGCGGGCTCGCTCCTCGTCGCCAAGGACGGCAAGGTCGTCCTCCACAAGGGCTACGGCCTGGCCGACCGGGAGCGCGGGATTCGCTGGGGTGCCGAGACCGTATTCGACATCGGATCGATCACCAAGCAATTCACCGCCGCCGCCATCATCAAGCTGGAGACGGACGGGAAGCTGAAGGTCACCGATCCGATCAGCAAATATTTCGACGGTGTGCCCGCGGACAAGGCGGGGATCACCCTCCACCACCTCCTCACCCACAGCGCCGGGCTCAAGGACGTTTTCGGCGGCGACTACGAGGAGATGCCCCGCGACGAGTTGGTCAAGGCGGCCCTGGCGTCGAAGCTCAGTTGGGCGCCGGGGACGAAGTACCGCTACTCGAACGCCGGCTACAGCCTGCTCGGCGCGATCGTCGAGAAGGTCTCCGGCAAGCCCTATGAAACCTTTTTGCAGGAAAGCCTTTTCAAGCCGGCGGGGATGACGAAGACCGGCTATCGGGTGCCGAAGTGGGAGCCGGGCACGGTCGCGCACGGCTACAACCAGCAGGGAGACTGGGGCACGCCCCTCGACAAGGCCTGGGCGCCGGACGGACCCTGGTGGAACCTGCGGGCCAACGGCGGAATCCTCTCGACCACCGGCGACCTCTACAAGTGGCATCAGGCGCTCGAAGGGGAGAAGATCCTTTCGACAGCAGCCAAAGAGAAGATCTTTACGCCCCACATGCCCGAGGACGAGGAGGGGAGCTCCCATTACGGCTACGGCTGGGCCATCGTCAAGACGCCGCGCAACACCCGTCTGATCTCCCACAACGGCGGCAACGGCATCTTCGCCGCGGACTTCCGGCGCTACGTCGACGAGAACATGGTGCTGATCGTGGGCTCGAACCGCTCGGACTTCTCCTCGATCGCCATCCTGCCGCAGGTCGTCCGCCTCGTCTTCGGCATGGAGCACACCGTGGCTCCGGCGGTGACGAAGGTCGATCCCAAGACGCTGGAGAGGTACGCCGGCTCCTACGCGCTCCCTTCCGGCGACCGGCTGGTCGTCTCCGCTGCGAATCCGGGCATCGAGGGTACGGGGACGCCCGGTCTCACCGTGGTGCCTGAAGGAGCGGGGGCCATCCTCCTGCTCGCCGGGGGAGGAAGCGAGGAGCGTGGACGTTTTGCCGAGCAGGAAAAACGCCTGTTGGCGGCTCTGGACGCGGTCCGGCAGGGACGATTCGAGCCGGTGGCCCAGGTCTTCGGGGTTCCGGTCCGGCAGGCGGAGGAGGAGATGGGATCCCAGTTCCGCAGCCTGGAGGAGCGCCACGGCAAGTTCCAGCGCTTCGAGGTGCTCGGCACCGGATCGCTCGGCGGCCGCCCGGTTACCTACGTCCGCTTCCACTTCGAGAACGGTTCCGCCCTTTACGAATTCGGCTGGGATGGGGATACGGTCGTCAACGTCCGCCTCCAGCAGACCGCTCCGACGGCCCGTTTCCTTCCCGAGTCGCCCACCGAATTCGCCTCCTTCGACCCGCGCTCGGCCCGGGTGATGCGGATCGCCTTCGAGACGCCGGAGGGCGGCAAGGCGAAGACGCTGATCGTGCGCACACCGGGTGGAGATGTGCGGCTGGGGAGAGCGGAGTAGACGCGGGACCGACGAGCCCGCGAGTCCTCACCCTCCGGCTCCCTTTCCAGCAGGAGAGGGAGAGAAAAGCAAAGTCCAGACATACCTCAAGCCCCTCTCCCTTGGGCGAGGGGCTGGGGGTGAGGACTCGCGGGCAGACGCCCGCTTGCCGTGCTACCGCCTGCCGCCGCCCAGGATACCTCCCGCCATGCCGGCCAGATCGTCGATGATCTGGCCGTCTCCGTCCCGGTCCAGGAGGACGTTCAGGAGGCCCCGATTCTGGGGATGTTGTTGCTCGACGCGCTGGCGCTCGTGGCTGAGGACGTCGGAGATTCCGCCCGGATCGAGCCCGCGCTGCCGCTGGGCGCGGCCGAGGGCTCCGAGCACGAGAGGAGCGAGCAGCATCAGGAGACGTCCGGCGGTGGCGGCATCGAGCCCCGCCGCGCGGCCGACCTGCTGCTGGACCTGGGGCTGCCGGTTGCCGAAGACATGACCGAGGATGCCCGCGCCGTGCGTTCGCTGGGGGTTCTGGGAATTGAGCAGGAAACCGGAGAGGTCGTCGAGAATGCTGCCGTCGTGGTCGCGCGACAGGGCGCCCGCGAGCTGCTGGGCACCGTTCGGGTTCGCGGCGTTCTGGGACAACCCGCCCAGGAGGGCCGTCAGGGCCGCTGGGACCGCCTGACGGGTGGTGCTCTCGTCGACGCCGAGCTGACGGCTGAGCTGGGAAATGGCGTTGTCGTCGAGCCTTTGGCCGACGAGATCGATCAGTGGAGCCAAAACAGACCTCCTTCTAAGAGGCGGGCCGGAGTGAATGCGGAACGCGGCCGGCGCCGCCACCCCCTTTGAAAGCAACAGCGCTGCCAGCGGCCTCAGCCGGGGAGGATGTAGAAGAAGGCGGTGGCCGCGAGAAGGGAGAGGACGAGGACGGTCGCGTTGAGGAAGATGGCGACCCGGGCCGTCTCCCGGCCGCGGGGGCTGCGGAGCCCCATCAGCCCGAGGCCGATCCCGAGACTCGCGAGCACGAGCACCGCGAGCCCGGGGAGCACGAGCCTGGAGAAGGGGAGGCTCCACGCCCTGGGGATCAGACCCACGACAAAGCGAGCGCCGAGGGCGGCCACGAAGCAGGCCAGGGAAGCCACGTGCCAGGCGTCCGGGACCCGGACGACGCCGTATTCGCCTTCGGAGAAGGACGTATCGGGGGAAGGGTCATGCTCCATGGCGCGCCACCGGAAGAGTCCCGAAGATTTTACAGGAGCCGCCTCTATAATCCGCCTTCGGGATGTCACCCCGCCACATCTTTTTCCCGCCTGTGAGCTGGGCCTCGCCCGATGGCATCATCGCCATCGGCGGGACGCCTGATCCCGAGACCCTCAAGGAGGCGTACAGGCGGGGGATCTTCCCCTGGCCGCACGAGGGCTGGCCGCTCCTCTGGTTCTGCCCGGACCCTCGGTTCGTGCTCGTGCCCAGGGAGGCCCACATCTCCCGGTCGCTGCGCAAGGAGATGCGCCGCGGCCCCTGGGAGGTGCGGGCGGACACGGCGTTCGGGGAGGTGATGCGGCGTTGTGGAGAGAAGCCCCGGCCCGGGCAAGATGGCACCTGGATCACGCGGGAGATGATCGAAGGGTACACCGCCCTCCACGAGGAGGGTTTCGCTCATTCCATCGAGGCCTGGAAGGATGGCCGGCTCGCCGGAGGGCTCTACGGGGTCTCGCTCGGCGACATCTTCTTCGGCGAATCCATGTACGCCGACGAGCCGGACGCCTCCAAGGTCGCCTTCGCCACCCTCCTCGCCAACCTGATCCGCTGGGACTTCACCCTCGTCGACTGCCAGAGCTACACCGAGCACCTCGCCCGCTTCGGGGCCGTGGAGTGGCCGCGGGCTCGCTTCCTCAAGGTTCTCAAAAAGGCGTTGCGCGAGCCCACCCGCCGGGGACTGTGGACGCTGGAGGTCGGGCCGGCGGAGGCGGCGGAGATGCTCGGACGGGGGGAGTAGGGCGGCTACTTTTCCTTCCTCCGCCGCAGCTTGAGATAACCCGTCAGCCCCGCGAGCCCCGCGAACAGCAGCCTGCCCACCTCGCCCAGAGTGGGGATGTCCGCCACCCCCGCCGCGCCGTCCTCCACGATCGTCACCACCTCCGTCGTGATCGCTCCAAGGGTCGCTCCACCCTGGGGATTCGAGATCGTGGCGTTGAACGTCTCGTCCGCCTCGTCATCCGTGTCGTTGACGATGGTCACCTGGAAGGTCTTCGGGGTTCCGTCACCGCTCGCCCAATTGAGGCTTCCCGCGGCTGCGGCGTAGTCGCCCGGTGCCACGGCCGTGCCGTCGCTCGTGTTGTAGCTCACGGAGACGGCGCCGTCCGTGCCGCCCGTGCGGGTTGCGGTGATGGTGACCGTGCCGGCGGTCTCGTTCACCGAGACGGCGTTCACGGCGAGCTGGATCGTCCCCGGGCTGACCTCCACGGCGCCCATGTCCACCCTGGTGCCTGCGGGACGCGCGACACCCCGCTGGTCGGCCGGGAGGGAGTCGGCGTTGTTTCCCGCATTCACCGCCGGGCTGGTGCCCGCGGGCAGGTGGGTCTGCGTCGGCCCGCCGTTGTTCTGGAGAGGACCGAGCTGCGGATCCTGGTTGAAGATGTTGCCGCCATTGTCGTTGATGTTGGCGGTCCCGGGACTCTCGACGAGAGTGACGCTCAGGTCGAAGCTGCCGTCCGGCCCGTTCCCCAGGTCGTTGTTGCTCGCGGCGATGTTGTTCGCGACGAGCGAATTCACGACGACCGGCCGGATCACTCCCGCAAAGACGCCGCCGCCGGTGCCGCTCGCCGAGTTGCCGGCGATGGTGACGTGCCGGAGGGTCGCGCTGCCCCCGTTGTAGAAGGTGTACAGGTAGACGCCGCCTCCCGAGCCCGAGGTCGCCTGGTTGCCGGAGATCGTGCTGTTTTCGATCACCACCGGGGCATAGAGGAACCGGACCATGAGGCCGCCCCCGGAATCCGCGGTGTTGCCGGAGATCGTCGTGCCGCGGACCGTCAACGTGCCGCTGTACGCGCCAAGGACGTAGACGCCTCCGCCGTCCCCCTGGCTGTCATTGCCGGAGATCGTGGAATTTTCGATCGTCAGATCGTCCTGGAGATAGTTGGCGTAGATGCCGGCCCCGTCCAGGCTGGCGTCGTTGCCGCTGATCACCGTGTTCTGGATCGTGACCGCCGCGCCCGCGTAATAGATCCGAAGGCCGCCGCCCGTGCCGGTGGCGTTGTTGCCGGAGATCACGGAATTGCGGATCGTGAGGCTGCCGCCTTCGGAAGTCTGCTCGATCCCGGCGCCGTCGCCCGCCGTGTTGCCGGTGATGACCACGTCGTCCAGGAGGAGGTCCTCGCCCCAGTTGATCACCCCGGCGCCGATGGACGCGTTTCCGCCCGTGATCGTCAGGCCGGAGATCGTGGCGTCGAGAAGGGCGGAGCCGTCATAGACGTAGAAGACGCGCGACGCGTTGTTCCCGCTCACGGTCAGGGCCGCGGGCCCCGGTCCCTGGATCTCCACCGAGTCGGTGATGTAGAGCTGTCCGCCGGTGAGCGTGATCGTGCCGGTCAGCCCCGCCTGGAAGGTGATGACGTCGGCCCCGGCGGCGCTGTTGGCGTCCACGATTGCCTGCCGCAGGCTGCCCGCCCCGTTGTCGTCAAGGTTGGTGACGTTGAAGGTCGCCGCTTCGGCCGGCTGGCCGGACGCCAGCGCGCCCACGGCCAGGGCGGCCCCCGAGGCGACCGCCGCGCCCTTGCGCGCCATTCTGCCCTGCTCCCTCTCCGAAGCTCGCCGCTGCCGGCGGGACAGGCGGGGCTCGATCTCCTGCATGAGGTTTTCTCCCTCCGAGGATGTCCAAATAACTGAAAGAGTTGGCGTAGTATACCCCGGTCCCCGCTCCCGCCAAGAGGGTCGTTCATGAGACTGGACACCGATCTCCTTCGACTGCCGCTCCGCTTCGACGCCGAGCGTCTCGCCGCCGAGATCGCCGCGGTCGAGGAGGGCGCCTGGCGCCCCCATCCCCAAGGGCATCCCGGCAACTCGGCCCTGCCGCTCATCGCCGCCGGAGGCGACCCCGCAGACGACGCGGCCCGGGGGCCGATGCGGCCCACGCCGCACCTCGCGCGCCTTCCCTACGTCCGGCAGGTGCTGGCCGCCTTCGGCTCCACCCTCGGGCGGACCCGCCTCATGCGCCTGGACGGCAACGCCGAGGCCATGGCCCACAGCGACGTCAACTACTACTGGATGCAGCGGGTGCGCATCCACGTGCCGGTGGTGACCCGGCCCGAGGTGCGCTTCCTCTGCGGCTCCGCGCAAGTCCACATGGCCCCGGGCGAGGCCTGGATCTTCGACACCTGGAAGGTCCACAACGTCCTCAACCCCAATCCCACGCGGCGCATCCACCTGGTGGTCGACACTGTGGGCTCGGCCTTCTTCTGGAATCTGGTGGAAAAGCGGGACGGCGAGCCGCGCTTCATCCCCTTCCGCCCGGAGGAGGACCCGGAGATCGCGACCGAGGCGGTCAACGTCCCCGTGGTCATGTCCCCCTGGGAACAGGAATCGCTCCTCGCCCCGCTCCTGGCCGAGCTGCCGCCCGGGACGGACGCCCTGCGGAAGGAGCTCGATTCCCTCCACCGCGACTGGCGCTCCCTGTGGTCCCGCTGGGGCGAGTCCCCCGCCGGCTGGCCGGCCTACCGGAGCCGCCTCGACGCGTTCGCCGCGCAGCTTGCGCCGTTCGCAGGTTTTTTCCTGCCGAACGGCACCGGAGTGGTGGAGGCGATCCAGCATGCGGTGGTGATGCCAGGGCTCAATCCGGAGCTGGCGGAAGAGCCCCCCACCCGGGAGCCTTCACCCCGGCCCTCTCCCGGAGGGAGAGGGAGAAAAGCAGGAGAAGCCGGAGCGCCCCGCTTCGACCGCCCTGTCTTCATCGTCGCCTCCCCGCGGTCGGGGACCAGCCTCCTTTTCGAAACCCTCACGCAGTCTCCGGACGTCTGGACGATCGGAGGCGAGAGCCACGGCCTCATCGAGGGGATCGAAAAACTCCACCCGGCGGCACGGACGTGGGAGTCCAACCGCCTCACGGCTGCGGACGCCACACCGGAGATCGTCCAGCTCCTCGAGGAACGCCTCCTGGGCGAGATCCGCGACCGCGATGGAAACCGCCCGCCGCAGGAGGCGTACGGGCTGCGGCTCCTTGAAAAAACCCCGAAGAACGCGTTGCGCGTCCCCTTCCTGGCCGCGGCCTTCCCCGACGCCCTCTTCGTCTACCTCTACCGCGACCCGCGGGAGACCGTCTCCAGCATGCTGGACGCCTGGAAATCCGGGCGGTTCGTGACCTATCCGGACCTTCCGAGCTGGACGGACCTCCCTTGGTCCCTCCTCCTCGTCCCCGGCTGGCGGGACCTCGCCGGCCAGACCCTGGGCGAGATCGTCACCCGGCAGTGGATCTCCGCCACCGGAATCCTGCTCGACGACCTGGAGAGTCTGCCTGCCGATCGTTGGTGCGTCGCGAGCTACGACCGCCTCGTCTCCGAACCCCAGGCCGAGATCGAGCGCCTCTGCGACTTCGCCGGCCTTGCCTGGGATCGGACGCTCACAGCACCGCTTCCCCTCTCGCGCCACACCCTTACCTCGCCGGCACCCGAGAAATGGTGCCACAACGCCCCGGAGCTCCAGCCGGTGATCGCGGAGGTGACCCCCGTCGCCGAGCGCGCCCGCCGGATCTTCGCCCGGCCGCCCGTGCGGCGTCCGGCGCGCCCCTCGCCGGCCGAGAGCCCGCGCCCGCCGGCGTCCGCTCCGGCTCCGGCGGGCAATCCCGAGGCGTTCCGCAGCTCCTACACCGCCGGCCTGGCCGGGCTCCTGCGCGATCTGGGGATCTCGCTGATCGTCTCCACCTATCAGAGCGGCCGGGTGATCCTGGTGCGGGCGGACGGCGACCGGCTCAACACCCACTTCCGGGCCTTCCCGAGCCCCATGGGAATCGCCGTGGGCCCGCGCTGGCTTGCCCTCGGCACCCAGCGCCACGTCTGGGAGTACCGCAACCAGCCCGACGTCGGCCGGCGGCTCGATCCCCCGGGCCGCCACGACGCCGTCTTCCTCCCCCGGGCGAGCCACGTTACGGGGGACATCCGCATCCACGAGATGGCCTTCGCAGGGGAGGAGCTGTGGATCGTCAACACCCGCTTCTCCTGCCTCTCCGTGTTGGACCGCGAGCACAGCTTCGTCCCCCGCTGGCGCCCGCCCTTCGTCACGGCCCTGTCCGTCGACGACCGTTGCCATCTGAACGGCCTGGGAATCATGGACGGCCGGGTGCGCTGGGCGACCGCCCTCGGCGCGACCGACTCTCCCCAGGGATGGCGGGAGGGCAAGGCGAGCGGGGGAGTGCTGCTCGACATCCCCACCGGCGAGATCGTGGCCCGGGGCCTCTCCATGCCCCACTCGCCCCGCTGGTACGCCGGCCGCCTCTGGGTGTTGGAGTCCGGCAAGGGGGAGGTCGGAGTGGCGGACCTCGCGACAGGGAAGATCGACACCGTGGCACAGCTCCCCGGCTTCACCCGCGGCCTCGCCTTCGCCGGACCCTTCGCTTTCGTGGGGCTCTCCCAGGTGCGGGAGAGCAATGTTTTCGGAGGCATCCCCCTCGCCGAGCGCGTCCAGGAAAAGCTCTGCGGCGTCTGGGTTCTGGACGTCCGCACGGGCAAGACCGCGGGCTTCCTCCGTTTCGAGGGCATCGTCCAGGAGATCTTCGACGTCCAGGTGCTCCCGGGCATCCGCTGGCCCGAGATCGCCGAGCCGGAGTCGGACCTGATCAACGGGGCCTTCGTGCTGCCGCAGGAGGCGCTGGCGGAGGTGGCCGTACCGAAGTAGAGACGCCGCCGAAGGCGTCTCTGCCCTCCCGCGGAGCGTTCCCGAGGCTCCGCGGAACGTTCCGCGGCGGCCTCTCTATATAAATTAGGCGGCGGTCTATATACCGGGGCGTCCGTTTCACGGCAAGGGGCTGCTTTTCTATATAGATCAAGCTGCAATCTATATGAATGGGGGAGCTCGCAGCCTGCGGAAGGACCCTCTCTATATAATTCTGCCACTGTTTTATATAGATTTGCTCCTCCACATCGTGCAAACGGTGCTCTGCAACCTTCCGCGGACGCCGCGGTATATAGAAAAGTCGCGGCGTTATATAGAGAAGCGGCTGCGGAACGATGCGCAGCCACGATTCCATATAGAGAAGCTCCGGATTTATATAGAGAGGTGCCCTTGCAGGCGGTAAACGAAGGGTGGCTATATAAGGACGGCGTGTTTTAGTAGAGAGCCCCCTCGCCGGATCGTCCGTGGCCCGGGAAGAGAGCGGCCTCCCGGAAGGTTGTCCGGTCTCGCTTCAGACCCGGGTGCTGCGCCCTTGGAGCAGAGCGCGCAGACGCGCCAACTCAGCTTCCGCCGCCTCGGCCCGGTGATGTGCCGCCTCAGCTTCGTGGTGGGCCGCCTTCGCTCGCTGGCGCTCCACCTCCGCCTGCTCCTCCCCACTCAGCACCAGGCTCCCGTCGGCGCGATAGAGTCGGACCCAGTCCCGTTCCTGATTTTCCCGGATCCCGTGCCAGAGACCGAGAAAGGCTCCGAGCCGGTCGCTCCAGAGCCTTCCCTGAGCGTCGAGCTTCATGGCCTGGTAGAAGCGGTCCGCCAGTCGGAACCCCTCCAACTTCCGGGTGTTGGGCTGGTAGATGTAGTACTCCGAGGTCCGGAAGATCTGGGAGTAGAGAGTTCGCTTCACGGTGTGGTCGATCTCGGCGGTCGCGGGAGACGACAACTCGATGATGACATCAGGAAGGCGCCCGCCCTCTTCCCAAGCCACCCAGCCCTGCCGCTCGCGGTCGGGATCGGCGCTCTCCACCCAGAAGACATCCGGTCCGCGGAGATACGGCTGCCCCTCCGCCACCTCCCGTGCCTGTTCCACGGAGTAGTACATGAACATATCCCCGCCGACATAGGAGTCTCTCCGCCCGCGCTCCTTCATGAGTTGAAGAATGAGCTCCCGGAGGAAAGGAAGCTGTATGGAGTGCCACTCGGTCTCCAAGGGTTCTCCGTCGCTGAAGACGAGTTCGAAATCCAAGGGCAGAGCGAGGGCCGCGACGGTTGGCTGGCTCATGGCGTTCTCCCATTCCGAGTCATCCCTGACTCTATTACGTATGAGCGGTACAGGGAAGAGGTTTCGGCATGCCCGTTCTTCCCCTGGATGACAGGATGGTATCGTCCACCGCGACGCAGGGTGTTTTTCTCCTTGCGCTTACGCCTCGTTTCCGGCAGAATTGTGTGCATGAGCGACCGTTCGAGCATCGAGTGGACGGATGCAACCTGGAATCCGGTCCGGGGTTGCACCAAGATCAGCTCCGGGTGCGCCCACTGCTACGCCGAGACCTTTGCCGAGCGCTTCCGCGGTGTGCCCGGCCACCCCTACGAGCAGGGCTTCGACCTTCGGCTCGTCCCCGAGAAACTGACGCAGCCCTTCGCGTGGCGGCGCTCACGGATGGTCTTCGTCAACTCGATGAGCGACCTGTTCCACGAGGCGGTGCCGGACGACTACATCGTCAAGGTCGTCCGGGTCATGCAACTCGCCAACTGGCACACATACCAGGTCTTGACCAAGCGTTCGAAGCGACTGCGGGACCTCCTGAAGACAAAGCTGCGATTCGCCGCGGAGGAGCCGAACATCTGGTGGGGGGTAAGCGTCGAGAACCGCATGCAAGGCCTTCCCCGGGTGGACCACCTGCGCGCTGCTCCTGCGGCCGTGCGGTTCCTCTCGATCGAGCCGCTCCTGGAGTCTCTCGGTCCGTTCGACCTTTCGGGAGTCCACTGGGCCATCGTCGGGGGGGAGAGCGGGCCCGGCGCCCGGCCGGTCCGGGAATCCTGGGTCCTGGAGATCCGGGATCTCTGCGACGCAGCCGGCGTTCCATTCTTCTTTAAGCAGTGGGGGGGACGGCAGAAGTCGCGGACTGGAAGAGAGTTGGCTGGACGGACTTACGATGCGACTCCCCGGCGCGTCGAGCGGGCTGTTCTCGACGCGGGGTCCCTGCGGGCCGCTCTGTCAGAGGTCGAAGCTTTCTGCTGAGCACCCATGACAGACGACGAACTCTATGACCGACGCGAGCAGACGCAGGTCAAGCACTACATCCTTCGTCATTACCTCGAGCGATTCGCTCACATCGTCCTGAGCCACTGGAGCTCGATCTCTTATGTCGACGGGTTTGCTGGGCCTTGGAACGCTCGGTCTCCTGACCTCAAAGATACTTCTTTCTCAATTGCGCTCGAGGAGCTTCGTAAGGCTCGGGAGACCTACCGCCAGAAGGGAAAGCATGTCCAACTACGCTGTTGCTTCCTGGAAAGAGACCGAGAAGCGTATACCCAACTACATCGCTTTGCGGAGAGCGTGACAGACGCCAGAGTGCTCGATTTGAACAGCTCTTTCGAGGACTCGATTCCCTCTATTCTGAGGTTCATCCGATCCGACCAGCAGACGTTTCCTTTCATCTTTATTGATCCTACAGGATGGACTGGTTTTGCGATGAAGACGATCTCTCCGTTGCTCGAACTCGAGCCAGGAGAGGTACTGATCAACTTCATGATAGGTCACATCCGGCGTTTTTTAAAAGAAGAACGCTCGGAGCAGAGTTTTATCGACCTATTCGGGTCTGCCCGATTCAAAGAGCGTGTGGCGACCCTTTCAGGACAGGACTTGGACGATGAGGCTGTTTCCGAGTACATGGACGGCCTCAAGAAGGAGGGGAAGTACCGGTTCGTCCTACCTGCGATCGTCCTCCACCCAGAGTTCAATCGGACTCACTTCCATCTGATCTATGCCACGCGGCATCCGAAGGGCGTCGAGGTTTTCAAGGAGACGGAGAAAAGAGCGATGCTCGAGATGGAGCGGGTCAGGGCGGAGGCGCAGAAGCGCAGACAGGAGGAGCGCACCGGACAGTGGGCGCTCTTTTCAGCAGAGGAGGCCCCCGAGAGCCGGTACTACACGGAGCTTCGCGAACGCTATTTGCGGAAATCCAGACTGCGTGTCCTGACGATCCTCCGAGAGCGTAGCCGGGTGTCGTATGAGGAGGCGTGGGCACTATCTCTCGAGTCCCCTCTGGTCTGGGAGAGCGACCTTAAGGACTGGCTTGAGGAATGGCGTCGGGAGGGAGTCCTCCGGATAGAGGGACTGCAAGGCCGGGAGCGTGTCCCGAAGCGGGAGAGGTCCCATGTCCTTGTTTGGCAAGAAGCGTCCAAGGGTGGTAGAGAGCCGGCCCGAGGAGGGGTACAATAAGTTCCGGGAGCCTATCCATGCTGGACGAATCCATCATCCTCCCCTTCACCTTCCCCGCGCCGCACCACACGCTGGGCGGCCTCGTGACCCTTGCGGACGACGGGCTGGAGTTGGAGTTCCAGCGCCGCGTCTTCTTCTCGGTCCGGGAGAACACCCGGAAGATCCGCTTCGAGCAGATCCGGGACGTGCGGGTTCATCTGGTGCGGCAGGGCTGGTTCCGGCCGAAGCTCGTGCTGCTGGAGATCTGCACCCGGAGCCTCCAGCCCCTCCGCGGCGTCCCCGGCTCGGTGCGGGAGAAGCTCTGGCTCTACACCGGGGCTGAGAATCTGGATACCGCCCGGTGTCTGGAGCAGGTCCTGCTGCTCAAGCTCCTCGGCGATCCCTGTTCGATGCCGGGGCGTACCGCCTGAAGGAGGACCGCCCCCTGGACTGCCGCGCCGGTTGCGGGGCCTGCTGCATCGCCCCGTCCATCTCGTCCCCCATCCCCGGAATGCCGGACGGCAAGCCCGCCGGCGTGCGGTGCGTCCAGCTCAGCCCGGACAACCGCTGCCTCCTCTTCGGCAAGCCGGAGCGCCCCGAGGTCTGCGTCCGTCTCCGGCCGATGGAGGACATGTGCGGCTCGACCACGGAGGAGGCCCTGGTCTACCTCGCCCGCCTGGAGCGCCTGACAGCGCCGTCCTGACCGGGAAACGCTCTCCCGCTACTTCACCCCGAACCGCACCTGGAAGTAGTTGTACGCATGGGGCAGCGGCTTGCCCGTCTCCAGCGCGGGGCCGAGGAGCGCGTAGCGCCGGCGGAGCAGAGCGGCGAGGGTGGCCTTGGCGAGGAAGACGGCGATGTGGACACCGGCGCAGCCCTGGGGACCGCTGCTGAGGTGCTGGAAGCGGGCGCCGTAGCCGTCCCCAGTGAGCCAGCGGTCCGGGGAGAAGGTGTCGGCCTCGGGGAAACCCGAGCGGTGGAGGAAGGTGTTGGGGATGATCACCTGGCTGCCCTTGGGAACCGTGGCGCCGTCGAGGCTGTCGTCGCGGAGGGCTTCGCGGCTGAGAAGCGGCGTCGTGGGCCAGAGGCGCATGGCCTCGTGGACGCAGGCTTCGAGATAGCGCAGGCCGTCGACTCCCTCGGCGGAGGCAGGGTCGGCCGCGGCGATCTCCGCCCGCACCCGGCTCTCGACCGCGGGGTGGGCGAGGATCAGGGCCAGGGCGCGGGCGGTGTTCGTGGCCGTGGTGTCCTTCATGGCGAACATCCAGTGGGGGAACTGGCCCGCGGGCTGGGTGTCGGGTCCGGCGGGAACCTGGGAGGCGGACTCCGCGAGGCTCCCCGGCGCGGCGGCCTTCAGGTAGCGCCCGACGCCCTCGTTGAAGGGCTGGAGGTGGCTCGACGGCCCCCTGGGGTTACGCTCGTTCGCCTCCTCCAACATGCTGGAGAGGTGGCCGGCCAGGGCGCGGTCGTCGCGGGCGCCGTCGCCGAAGAGCACGCGCAGGGTGATCCTCTCGAACAGGTCCTCGAAGTCCTTCCAGACGAGCTCCCGGGGAGTCCGCTTCTCCAGGGCGTCCACCTCCTCCCGCACGACCGCCAGGAACTTCGCGGCATGGGGGTGGAGGCGCGAGTGGGTGGCGAGGGCGGCCTCGTTGAAGCGGCGCCGGTCCTTCCAGACCTCGCCCCGGGAGATGGTCACGGCATGGGGCTGGAAGTGGGACATTCCCTTCCGCTTGGTGGGAGGATCGGCATAGACCTCGGGCGAGCGGTCGAGCACATGGCGGACCCCCTGCGGCCCCAGGACGAGGAGCGCGCGGAACACGATGGGGACTCGCACCCAGACGAGGTCTCCGTACTTGTCCCGCAGTCGGCCGGCCACGGCCACGGCCTCGCGATCGGTCCCGCGTCGGGTGTTGCGATCCACGGCGTCGGGGCGGCGCTTGAACAGCCCCTGGCGGACGTTGGGGAGGATCTGGGCTCTGAAGAAGCTCAGGCTCTCCAGGAGGGACGCGGAAGGGATGGTCCGGCTCAAGTCGTGCCCTCCTTCAAGGTCTCCGGCTTGCGGAGGCGATCGAACGGCGGGTCCAGGGATTCGGCGGTGAGCTGCTGCTCAGCCTCGAACATCGTCCAGGCGATGTGCTCGCCGAGCTTGCGGTAGCTCTCGAACTGGGACTCGGCGAACCACTGGTCCGCCGTGGATTCGTGGGGGAATTCCGGGTGCTCGGCCGCGTAGTTGACGCAGTCCGCGGGCTCGTCCCCGGTGAGGCTCGACTTGATGTAGAGGAGGAGGCCGGGCGTGGCGCCGGGCTCGACCCGGTCGTAACGGATCTTGCCGACGACGAAGTGGAACTTGCTGCGGCGCGTCTGCGGGTCGGGCTGAAGGCTGGTGACGTCGAGGTCGATGTCGACCCCGAAGTCCGTGCAGCACTTGCGGATGGCGCTGCCCAGGTCGTCGAAGATGGGCTTCGGGTCGGCGCCGGAGTCGCTTGCCACGATGAAGCGGCAGCGCCGGCGCACGAGCTCGTAGATGCCGGTGTTGTCGAAGTGCCCGCCGTCGGAGAGGTAGACGTAGCGCGAGCGCTCGCCGGTCTGGCCGAAGAGCTCGGTGAGCAGGGGCCAGAGCCCCAGGGTCGGCCCCATCCGGTTCCACGTCCGGGGGTGCCGGGGGTTGCCGATCCACCAGCCCAGGCGGACGTTGAACACGGTGAGCAGGAAGGCCATGGCGGGCGTGGTCCCCGCTCCGCGGGAGGGGCTCGCCGCCGCGCCGGAGATGGCCATGGCCGTGCCGAGGGTGATCCCGCCTTTGATCGGCCGGTATTGATCGGTCGGCCGGTAGCCGTGGCGCTCGAGGTGGCCCGCGTCTCCGTTCAAGGAGAGCTTCCGCGCGCTGTAGCCGCTCATCAGGGGAGCCAGGGGGAAGGAGGCGGCCTTGCGCTCCTGCCAGGCGAGCTCCTCGCCCACCACGAGGTTGAGCGCCGTGTTGTAGATCGGGTAGGGGCCGTCGTAGCCCTTGCTTCCGTTCCCGTTCGTGACGAAGGGGGAGAGGGAGGCGAGCGGCAGGTCGTCGGCGGGATCGAAGCCGGTGAAGGGGACCGGCCGGCGCTCGGGGTTCGAAGCTCCCAGGTAGGCGCTGATCAGGCGGTTCCGGTAGAACAGGTGCATCGAGAACTCGTTGATGTCGACCCGCGACGAAAGGACGAAGGCGGCGAAGGCGAGGACGGCCGCGAGGAGGATGACGACCGGCGTCGTTCCCACGAAGATGCGAGCCGAGTGGCAGCCGATGATCCGCTGGGCGTGGCCCCAGCTCCAGTCCTGGCCGTCGCCCGTCCAGAACGGCTGGCATCCGGCCGGCAGGTCCGCGGTCGGCGGGCTCAGGATCGCGTGCAGGCCGAGGGCAAGGACGGCGAGGAGGCCGACGATGAAGAGCTGCGGTGCGACGGCGATCACCAGCCGCTGGATCAGGCTCGGCTTGTCCTTGCTGCTGGCAGCCTGGCGGCCGGTCAACACGCCGCCCAGAGTGGAGCCGAGCCAGCCCAGCCCCACGCCGGAGCAGATCACCGAGCCGAGGAGGACCAGGGCCATGGGGCCGTAGAGCGCGACGGCGAAGAGGTTGAACCAGGTGAGGGAATAGATCAGCATCCAGGCCCCCAGGCGGCTCCACCACTGGCGCAGCGTCTCCGGGAAGGCGCGCCCCATGAGGCCGGTATGGAGGAAGGCGGTCAGCATGAAGACCAGGATCATCGCCGCCGGGCGTAGCGTGTTGACATGGACCAGGTACACCGGTCCCTCCACGTTGGAGCCGCCGACGTAGCCCTCCGCCATCCCGCCGAGCCAGTGGAGCAGCCAGAGGAGGAGCCCGCCGGCGGCGCCCGCTGGCACGGCGCCCAGAAGACAGGCCGTCACCAGCCGACCCTCTCCGGTCGAGGCGCCGGCATTGCCGGCACGGCGGCCGCGCTCCCGGGTGGCGGAGAACACGAGGGCCGCGAGCCAGACTCCGAAGTAGAGCACCGCGGAGAACAGGGCCCAGGCGACCGCCTCGGCCGCGCTCCCGGTGACGGGGAGGAGATGGAAGGCCGGAATGTTCTCCCCTGCCCAGCCCGCGAGGCTCAACGACCTGTTTTCGGCCTTCCACGTCTCCATGTTCCAGGCCCACAGCCAGATGCTGGCGAACCACGTCGAGGCGAACAGCGGCAGGACCACGGTGGCCTGGATCCACCCCTGGCGCGTGTACCAGGGAGGACTGTCTTCGGAGGGAGGACGATAGGCGTAGGCCTGGTTGCGTCCCAGAAAGAGGATGCCCACGGCGAGGCAGACGACGCCCAGAGCGAGGGGGAGGTAGGGATCGCGGTCCTGGAAGAAGCGCGCGCCGAGCAGCACCAGGCGGGGGAGGAGGAGGATCGCCGACAGCGCCAGGACGAGGACGCTCAGGTTGAGGAGGAGGTTCCTCAGATAGGTCGTGACCAGGGTCCAGGTATCGGCGGAGTAGAGGCCCACCTGCGGCGTCAGGTAGTTGCTGAACCGGCGCAGGAAGCGGATCTGCCGCGGCTCCGGCGGATCGCCGGGCTCCGGGGGACCCGCACCAGGGGCCGCGGAGCAGTTCGAGGCCAGGGACTTCTCGACCTCGCTCATGGACGAGCGGCGGATCCAGGCGGCGAGCCAGCCGCCGATGTAGCCGCCGCCCGAGGCCAGGGAGAGATAGTCGAAGCGCGAGAGGATCCCCCGCCGGGCGAGGGCCTGCGCCACCCCGAGGTTGAAGGTGGCGCTGCGGATGCCGCCGCCGGAAAAGGCGAGGCCGAAGAGGCGGGCGTCGTGGGCCCGCTCCTCCGGCGTCGAGCCCGCGAATTCCCGATCCGGCTCGCCGCGCAGGCGGCGGGCTTCGCGGACCGCCGCGAGCTCGCGGTCGAGGACCGCGGAAAAGGGCTGCGCTGGATCGGGAGTCCCGGGTTTCGTCATGATCGCCTCACAGTGTCTTCATGTACTCGACGAGCGCCGCCTTCTCTTCGGGCGACAGCGCGGTTCCCCAGTTGTGGCCGGCGTTGCTGTTGCCGCGCACCGCGGTGTCGTAGCGCACGCCGACCCTCTCGGCCTCGGGGCCCGAGCTGACGAAGCCGCCCCGCACCGGGTCGTAGACGTCGTAGCCGCGGTAGAAGACCTTGGGCCGCTTCTCCTGCGGCTCGAGCAGGTCGGCGAGCGTCGGCACCGAGCCGTTGTGGAGGTAGGGGGCGCGGATCCAGACGCCGTCCAGGGGGAGGGCGACGTACCCGTCGGAGCTGGCGAAGCCGTTGAAGTCCCAGGGCTTGTCCTTGGCGTAGTCGTTGAATGCGTCGGCCGCCGCCTGCGGCCAGTGGTCGGTGCGGTTCGGATCGGTTCCCACCTCGCTCTTGTCGATCGCCGTTCCCGTCCGCGCGCCGCCGAAGGAGTGGCAATCGGCGCAATGGGCCTTGAAGATCGGGCCGCCGGTCGCGGCGAGGCTGGCGTCCACAGGGAACGGGAAGCGGGGAGGGGAGGTCTGGCGGACCCATTTGACGACCCGCAGCACGGCGGGCACGTCCACCGAGTCCCGGCTCGCGCCGGCCGCCAGGGCGGCGCTGATCCCCGCTTCCTCGACGCTTTTGCTCAACCCGTCGCTGTGGAGCAGCATGCCGTTGCGGGCGTTCATGTTCCAGAGCGGCATGATGTCGGTGTTGCCGACGGTGGCATCGTCGTGGAGCTTGAGGACGCGGAGCTTGAACGGGTTCATGTCCGTCCGCCCGACGCTCCAGTTGGGCCGGCTGTCCATCCAGCGGTAGGTCTCCCGCTGCTTGAGAAGGGTCCTCTTGGTCATGGGGATGATCGCGTAGCGGTAGAGGGTGCGATCGATCCACGACAGGCGCGTCACCGAGTTGATCTGCTTCATGATGTTGTCGGCATTGAAGCGGGGATCCTCGGCGCAGGCGAAGAGAAACCGGATGTAGCGCTGCGCATCGAAGCGTCCCGACGGCGCGCCCAGAACATAGGTGGGGAGGTCCTCCGGCCGCTTGCGATAGCTGGCCGTGTGGCAGGTCGCGCAGTTGATGCCCACGCGCTCGAAACCGACGGTCTTGACGGGGAAGCCGATGGGCATGGCTTCGCCGGGCTCCCAGGCGGTGCCCAGAGAGGCGTAGCCGCCGGGCCCGGGAAGCATCTCCGGACAGATCCGGGGGAGGGACATCCAGATCCAGTACGGCAGGCCCTCGGAGGCCTCGACCCCAATCGAGGCGTATTTGAAATGCTGCTCATCCGTCGCGAAGACGGTCGGGACCTGGCGAAAGAGCTTGTACCAGGCGCCATAGGCCAGCAAGGCCAGCAGGAGGAGGACGACCGCGACAACCGCCGGCCACCTCCGCTTCTTCGGTCCGCTCATCATTCAGGCTCCTTTCGCGCCGCCTAGAGCGTCTTCATGTACTCCACGAGGGCGTCCTTCTCCTCGTCCGTGAGCTGCGTCCCCCACAGGTGGCCGCCGTTGCCGTTGCCCGGCAGACTGGTGTCGTAGAGGAAGAAGCGCCGTCCTTTCTCCGCTCCCACCGTGGTGACGAAGCCCCCCTTCCGCTGGTCGTAGACGTCGTAGCCGCGGTAGAAGGTGCGCGGCCGCCGTTCCGGCGGCTCCAGGAGGTCGCGCAGCGTGGGCACCGATCCGTTGTGGAGGTAGGGCGCCCGCGCCCAGATGCCGTCGAGCGGCTGGTTGGAGTAGCCCCCGGTCTTGCGGAAGTTGTGGAACCGGTACTCCGAGTCGGGGTACAGGGTGTATTGGTTCACCGCGAAGTCGTAGGTGTAGGAGTCGAGGCGGTGGCGGTCGGTGGCGACCCTGGCGATCGGCTCCACGGTGCCTACCCGGGTTCCCTTCAGGCTCGCCTTCGCCTGCTCCACGGTCCCCTGGCGGAAGCGGCCGTCGCCGTGGCACTCGGTGCACTGGGCGGCGTAGAGGGCTGCCCCGCGCGCGGCCTTTGCCTGATCGACGGGGAACGGGTACTCCGGCGGCGGCAGGTCGCGGATCCATTGCGCCACCCGCTCCAGGTTCGGATGGTCGATCGTCACCGGGGTCACCCCCGCGCCGAGGGAGGCGCTTAAGTTTCGCTCCTGGAGGGAGGTGTTGTTGCCGTCCCAGTGGCGCTGCAAGCCCTCGCGGGGCCCCTGCCACCAGAGCGACGGGAAGTCGGAGGCGCCGATGAGCTCGCTCGGGGGCAGCGCCGCCAGGTTCCAGTTGAACTGAATCGCCTTGTAGGGGTTGAACGTGTCCACCCGCCCCGGCCCCCACTCGGGCACCCTGGGGTTGGCCATCAGGGGAGACAGGCGGCGGGAGAGCATGAGGGTGGACTCCCGGGTGCGCGGCACGAGCTGGTTGCGGTAGACGAACCGCTCGAAAGCGTCGGTGCTGCCGCCGGCGCGCTCGATCTCGGCGAGCACCCGCTCGGGGGTGAAGCGCTCGTCCAGGGTGCAGTCGAGGACGAAACGGAAGAAGTTCTGGAGGTCGAGCTGGTGCGACGGCATACCGGGATAGACCATCCGCTCGGAGGCGGCCGTTTCGCGCACCGTCCCGGTGTGGCAGCTCGCGCAGTTGAGCCCCACCTGGTCGAAGCCGAGGCGGAAGCGCCGGGAGATGCCGACGGGCAGGTCCCGGCCGTTTTCGTAGATGAATCCCAGGGAGGCGTAGCCGCCGGGGAGCTTCTCCGGGCAGATCTCCGGCAGCGTGACGAAGATCCAGTAGGGGGGCAGAACCCCGCCGACGGCGTTGGAGATCGAGCCGCCGGGCTCGCTGCCGATCGAGCCGTAGAGGTAATGCTCCCGGTCGTCGGCGAAGGTCATCGGCCGGTCCTTGGAGAACCGGGCGATGAACACGGCGAGGATCAGCACGATGACGGTCAGGAGGCCCAGGAGGAGCGCCCGCCGGTACTTCTTGACCTGCCGGTCGACCGGGCTCTCCCGGATTGCGTCGACGAGGACGCCGGCCTTCGTGCGAGTGCGGCTTTCGCGGCTCATGCTGCGCCTCCTGCAGCCACGATCCGCGGGGCCTTCTCGGCCGGGAACGGCGGTGGATCGAACACCGTCATCACCTCGCGGATCATTGCGTCATGGTCGCCGTCGTAGCGGCGCACGTCATAGCAGCCCAGGGGATTGGCGATGGCGTTGACCAGGCAGCGGTTGCAGAACGTACAGGGCCGCTCGGGAAGGTCGCGGCCGGAGGCGAGGATGTGGGGCAGGTCGGGGTTGGCGATGAGCGGCCGGGCGATGGCCACGCCGTCCATCCAGCCCTCGGAGATGTAGCGGCGGATGAGCGCGCCGTCCTGGAAGCCGCCGGTGTTGAGCACCGGGATCGAGACGTGCTTCTTGATCTCGCGGCAGGCCTCGGCGCTCACCCCCTCGACGGGGTAGGCCTTCTTCCTCCGGTTCCAGAGCCAGAGGAAGATCGGGCGGATGAGCTTGAAGTGGAAGAACGCGTAGTTGAAGTAGCCGCGGGCCCCGCTCGAGGCCATGCCGCCGTACCACCAGTTCAGCTCGTCCGGCGGGAAGCCCCCGGGGGGCACCATGGGATGGGGGAAGGTGCTGCCCATCGAAATATGGAGGGCGTCGGCCCCTTCCTCTTCACACCACTTGCAGATCTGGATGTATTCCTCGAGAGAGTTGCCCTTCTTCTCCCAGAAGAACAGGGCGTTGTTCTCGTCCAGGGCGTTCATCTTGACCTGGAGGTGGAAGTCCTTGCCCACCTCTCTGCGGATCGCCCGGATCACCTCCTGGAGGAAGCGGAAGCGGTTCTCGAGCGGGCCGCCGTACTCGTCCTTGCGGTCGTTGATCGCGGAAGAGAGGAACTGGGTGAAGAGGTAGCCGTGGGAGGCGTGGAGCTCGATCCCGTCGAGCCCGGCCTCGCGCGCCCGGCGCGCTCCCTGGGCGAAGTGCTCCACGGTCTGGTCGATCTCGGCCTTGGTCATCGCCCGGCAGAGGAGGCCGTGGAAGGTGTCGGAGCTGTCGGTGGAGGAGAGCCCCTTCTCCAGGAAGTTCTCGACCCCGGGGACGTCCCGCTGCCGGCCTCCGTGGCTGAGCTGCATGATGAACTTGCAGTCGTGGCGGTGGACGGCCTCGCCGACCGCGCGCCAGAAGGGGATCTTGTCGTCGTCGTCGATCATCGCGTAGTTCGGCAGGATCCGTCCTTTGAGGTGGACCGGCACGAACGACGAGATGATCGCCCCACACCCTCCGCGGGCGAACCGCTCCTCCCAGTTGATCCGCGTCTGGGTGCCGGAACCGTTGTAGTTGTCCCACCGCCCGGAGATGCTGGAGCGGAAGATGCGGTTCTTCACCTCCAGATGGCGGAACTTGAGAGGCGTGAAAATGACATCCTCGGGCATCGCCGCGGACCTCCTTCTGCGAAGCACCGGGGACCGTCCCCCGGACGCCGGGCCATACGTGTCAAACCACCCTGCCAGGCTGCTCGGAGAGCCGCCATCAACCGGCTGCCTTGTCGCTCTGAAGCTTCAAGTTTAACCGACTTTTCGGCAGTCAATCAAGAAGGTGCTGACGGAGCACACGGCTCCGCGACGTCCCCCTCGCTGCCCCTCCTCCAAGTGGCGTCTCACCAGGATCGTCCGTTACGACCGCCACCGCGAAAAAGCCGGGTCTCTCCGTCCCCCCGCCAGCACGGAGAGACCCGTTCCACACCCAGGGTCGGGTCTGTTTATCTGATTCAGTTGTCAAAGAACCGTGCTGCACCTGCCAGCGCCCGGAAGCCGGCAGCCGCGGCCTCTCCAGGCCGCCGCGGCGACGCACAGGCGCTTCCTCATCCGACCCATTCTCCGCCGGTCCGGTGAATTCTACAGCCGTTTCTGCGCAGACCGTACACATTTTTTTGAGCGCCCCGAAGATCCCTGGATCATTTCGTCTCCTCCCTCTGAACTTCTCTTCGCGGACGATTTCCGCCCCTGAAAAGCCGTGGTCAGGTAACGACTTGCAGGGCGGCCCGGAAGGAATTCTTCCCGCTTTTGGGAAGAATTCCTTCCGGTTTTGCAGCCCTGTGCTATAGTCCTGGACAGCAGAAGGGAGTTGGCCGGAGACGGGGAGGGGCGGGGGGAGGAGAACGGGCTCCCGGCGGCCGTTCGCCCCGGAGGCGAGACCCTCCCGAGGGAGGCGAGCCTCTCGCCCCGGGAGGCGGGAGGTTCGCCTCGGGAGGCGAAGGATCCGCCTGGGGTGGCGGACGTCCCCACCGCGAGGCGGACGATTCGCCCCGGGAGGCGAGAGATTCGCCTCCCGGGGCCGCGGCTCGGCCTCCGGAGGCGAGCTTCCGGCCCGGACGGCGAGTCCCTCGCCTCGGGAGGCGGACACCTC
>DASQEB010000485.1:0-5406 GCA_035633875.1 Thermoanaerobaculia bacterium | reverse complement strand
GGAGCTTCACCTCCAAGTGCCGAAGCTCCGTGAGGACCCGCCGCACCCAGACACGGACCTCCTCCCCTCCCTCCGCCATCAGCAGGAGCAGCTCCTCGCCGGAGAGCGGCTCCAGGGCTTCGACGGCCTGATGGGACGCAGGATTGTTCTCCAGCACCTCGCGGACCTCCGCCAGCCGCGCCGGAAATCCCGTAAGGAGCCTCCGGTCCTCCCCGGCGAGAAGCAGGCGGACGGCCAGGCGCTCCAGCCCCTCTTCTTCCAGCCCTTCGGCCAACGCCATCAGGAGAAGGCGCCAGGCCTGGACGGGCGGGGCCACGATCCCCTCGAGGCGGTACCAGTCGTGGGCGGCCCGGGCCTCCCGGAGCCGCTCCCGGGCAGCATCGTCGAGCTCCAGCGCCGGATCGAGAACCGGCAGCAGCCCGAGCTCCGCCAGCCGCTCGACGCCGCGCAGGGCGAGGGCCGGATCGTCCAGGAGCATGGCCAGCTCCTCCCGCAAACGGGCCCCCGAGAGCTGATCGAAGACCCCCTCGGCCAGGGCCACTTCCGCCAGGCGCAGCGTCTCGGGCGAGATGTGGAAGCCGAGGCGCAGCTCCAGGCGCACGGCCCGGAAGACCCGCGTCGGGTCGTCCACGAAGGAGAGGCTGTGGAGCACCCGCAGGGTCTTCTCCCGGAGGTCCCGCCGGCCGCCAAAATAATCGATCAATTCCGGGGTCTTGTCGTCCGGGCCCAGGCGGATCGCGAGGGTGTTAATCGTGAAGTCGCGCCGGAAGAGATCCTGGCGCAGGGCCGACATCTGGACCTCGGGCAGGGCCGCGGGGGCGCGGTAGAACTCCGTGCGGGCCGTGGCCACGTCGATGTGGAACTCCTCCGGGTCCACCACCACGGCGGTGAGGAACGCCCGGTGCTCCCGCACCCTCCCGCCCAGCGCCTCCCCAAGCAGCCGCGCGAATCCCAGGCCGTCCCCCTCCACGACCAGGTCCAGATCCCGGTTCTCCCGCTCCAGAAGGAGGTCGCGCACGAAGCCGCCCACGAGGTGGAGGGGGATGCCGTGCTCCCGCGAGACCTCCGCGATCTTCTCGATCCGCGACAGGAGGAACGGCGAGAGGCGCTTTTCGAGGAGACGCCCGATCGACTCGTGCCGCTCCCGTTGCTGCTCGGCGCGGCGGTCGATCCGCTCCTCCAGGCCCGCGAGGCGGCCGTGGAGATGCCGCAGGAGCTGCATGCGGGTGACCACCCCCAGCGGGCGGTCCTGCCCTGGATCGCCCACCAGCACGAAGCGCGGGTGGCGGGCGAGCATCCGCTCTCCCACCTCCTCGGCCGAGGCGTCCGGCGGGACCCACTCCAGCCCGGGGGCCATCACCGTCTCCACGGGCCGGTCCCCCCAGCCGTGCTGGAGCGCCGCGTCCAGGATCTGCCGCGTGACCGTGCCCACCACCTGACCGTCCTTCTCCACCGGGGCGGCGTTGATACGCCGGGTGTTGAGCCCCGCCTTGGCGTCCTCCACCGGTGTGCCCGCCGGAACCAGGTAGAACGGAGCGATCATCAGGTCCCGGGCCCGGGCCGCGGGCGGCAGGACCTGCCGCAGGTGCTCCAGGAGCCGTTCCCGGACCTCCAGCACCGTCTCGTCCTTGATCCGGGCCGCTGCCGCCGTGGGGTGCCCACCGCCGCCGGCGAACTCCGCCAGGGTCTCGCCGAGATCCAGGCCGGGCAGGTCCCCCCGGGCGATCACCGTCACGTGGTCCCCCTCGCCGAACAGGGCGAAGAGCACCGGCAGCTCGAAGATCTCCAGACACCGGGACGCCAGCGGCGCCAGCTCCTCCACGTACTCCCCCAGCTCGATCCCCACGATCCCCACCCGGTGGCCGTTGATCCGGTGGACCTCCAGCCGCCGCGTCATGTGGTGGAGCACCTCGATGCGGTCCGGATCCAGGGGACGGGCGACGAACCGCCGCACATTCACGAGATCGCCCCCCTGACCGAGAAGCCACGCCGTGGCTTCGAGGTCCCGGGGTCCCGTCGTGGCGTAGGTCAGCGATCCGGTGTCCTCATAGATCCCCATGAGGAGCAGGTTGGCCTCCTCCGGCGAAAGGGAGAGCCCCCGCCGGCGGATCTCCTCGATGAGCAGGGTGGACGTCGACCCCGCCTCCGGGTCCACGATCCCCCCGGCCGTCTGGAGGTCCGACTCCGATGCCGGGTGATGGTCATAGGCCCAGACCTCGATCTCCGGCCGCTCCTCCAGCCACTCGGCCACGATCCCGATCCGGTCCCGCTGCCGGGTGTCGCAGAGGATGACCCGGGTCACCTCGGAGGGATCGATATCCTTCCGGCGCAGTTCCTCGATCTCCATCTGCCGCCCCTCGATCATCCGCCGCAGCGACTCCTCCCGCGAGCCCGGAAAGAAGAGCCGCGCATTGGGGTGGAGCTTGCGGGCGACGAGCATGGCGGCAAATCCGTCGAAGTCGGCGCCGATGTGGGTGGCGAGGAGCTCCATGGGCGGGGATTGTAGCGCCGGGGATCAAACGGAAATGACGTAGAGACGTCCCAACCCGCAACGGGATCTGGTCCAAAGGCCCTTACCGGTGCCGCTCTCCACAACCCTCGGAAGACCCCCACCGTCGGGACGTCTCCTCGAAGGGTCAGACCGCCAACCAGGAGGCCGTGAAGGTCTGCCCCGCCGGGAGGTTTCCCACCACCCGGGCCACCAGACGGCTGCGGATGACCGGCTTCCCCGGCGGCAGAGCGTCGTCGGGCGGCGCCGCAGGCGCCGGAGTGGCCGTGCGGGCGGCGATCTCGGCTGCGGCCCGGCCGTGGCCTTGAACGCCTCGTAGTGCTTGCCGATGGTCTCGAATTCGGCGGCGTGGAGGGCCGCCTGCTCCCGGTGGAAGACCTCCTGCTCCGTGTGCAGGCATCACTCCGCGAGGACTTCGGCCGCCGAGGAGGACAGAGCGGCCCGGTGCGCCCAGCGGTCCAACCGGTCGAGGTCGTCACAGCGCAGGATCTCCTCCCGCTGGGACGGGCTGACGGCGAGGCCCCGGGCCTCCAGGAACTGGAGAATGGTCTTCGACTTGCCCCTGGCTTCTCCCTCGGCCTCCCGCTTCCGGAGGGTCGCCTCCCCCTGGGCGTCCAGCGCCTCGATCACAGCCTGGTTCGCCGCCGCCGCGTCGAGCAATGCAGCCACTTTGAGCGGCACCTTGAGGCAGGGATCTTCGATGTGGGAGGACGGGGCCAGGAGGCGCCAGCTCTGGGTGTCGGCAGACCACTCGCAGACTCGCGGCTCGCCTTTGACGAAGATCGCAAAGATCCGCCGCACCCCCCGTCGGTGCATCCTCAGGGCCTTCTCCGTCACGACCCCCGCGTTCTGCTCGGAGACCACCTCGAAGGCCAACTCTTCCAGGTATCGGGTACCGGTCTGCGGATCGACCCCGCTTTTGTACACGCAGGCATCGGTCGCGAAGTTGGAATCGATGTCGACACGGGTGATCAGGTCCGCCGCCCCGGTGTACCCGGGGGCGAGATGAGGTGCCAGGACATAGCTGAGGCTGAATTGCCGGGTGGCGTGCGGCTCCTGGGCCGGCTGGGCGACCACCCGCCGGCCGCCAATGATCTCGTCTCGGGTCACTCGGGGACCAGATGCTCATCCAAGAGGAGGGAACGAATGCCGACCCGGCAAGCGCCGGGATGGACCCGAGGCCATGCCGGAGATCCTAGCAGAACACCGATCTGCGGACAAAGGTCCCGGCAGGAGGAACTTGTTCCGGACATGGAGTGCACGGATTCCGCTCCCAGCGGTGATACCCTGACGCCTTCAAGGAGGCCTGCCCATGAGCGACATCCCCTTCCTTCGCGAACAGCTCCGGAAAGGATACTCCGAGGACCCGTGGCACGGCCCGGCCACGGAGGATCTCCTCCGGGACGTGACCGCCGCGGAGGCGGCAGCTCGTCCCGTTCCGGGAGCGCACAGCCTCTGGGAGATCGTCCTCCACATGACGGCCTGGCAGAACGAGGTCCGGCGCCGGCTCGGGGGCAAGGAGCCGTCCCTCCCCGAGGAAGGGGACTGGCCGGAGACCGGCCAGGTCTCCGAGGCCGCCTGGCAGCGGGACCGGGGACGCCTGGGCGCGTCCCTGGCCGAGCTCCTGGAGATCCTGGCCGGGGTCCGGGGGCAGGACCTGGACAGGACGGGAGGCTCCCTCTCCGACCGGGATCCGGCCCTGGGGACCGGCGTCACGCTCCGCGCCATGATCAACGGCCTCGTCCAGCACAACGCCTACCACAGCGGTCAGATCGCCCTCCTCCGCAGGGCCCTCCGGGACGGCGGACGGTGACGGGACCCAGGGTGCGGTATCATCTCTAGATTCGGGAGAAAAAGCCCCTTTTCCCCGGAATGACCTGCGGCCTTGGAGCGTTGTATAGAGTCCGGCCAACTCACCACCTGCGGAGGCAGGACGTTACCAACGACGTCTTTGGAGGGCATCTGCTTGAAACTGGAACGTTCCTCTTTTCCCAGTGATTCCAACAAGATCAGAGCAGATCGTAATTTTTACAACGCTTTCACCAAGGGGTTCCGCCTCCCCGCCATCCTCCTGACGCTCTTCGTCGCGAGCCCTCGCGCCGACGTCGCGGAGGTGCCTGCGGCGGGTGCGGCTCCGGCGGTTCCGGTCATGGCCGCCGCACTGCTCCCAGCAGTCGCCCCAGCTCCCGCGGCGGTTCCCGCCGTGGCGTCCGCAGCCCCGGCCAGGGCGGTGCCGGCGGTCCTCGCCGATCGCGCCCGCGGCCTGTCGCCGCAGGTGCTCGCGATGGCTCTCGACGCGGTCTCCTGCGCCCGCTCGCGCGGCACTTCCGGACGGGACGACCTGCTGACGATCATCGACTACACTCTGCCCTCGACCGAGCCGCGGCTCTGGGTGCTCGACCTTGCGCGGGGTGAGGTGCTCTTTCACGAGCTCGTGGCGCACGGGCAGGGGAGCGGCGAGAACTACGCCACCCGGTTCTCGAACGTCAAGGACAGCAAGCAGACGAGCCTCGGCCTCTTTCTGACCGGCGGCACCTACATGGGGGGCAACGGCTACTCGATGAAGCTCCAGGGCCTGGACAGGGGCGTCAACGACCGGGCCGAAGAGCGCCACATCGTGATGCACGGGGCCTGGTACGTCAGCCCCGAGCACGCCCGCCGGCAGGGCCGGCTCGGCCGGAGCTGGGGCTGCCCGGCGCTCTCCCAGGAGATCGCGCCGCAGGTGATCGACACGATCAAGGGCGGGAGCTTCGTCTTCTCCTACTCCGGCACCGACTCCTGGTACCAGACGGCCTCCTCCTCCCTCAACGCGTGCGGGGCAGCAGGGGCGGGCGACGGCATGACGGCCAAGGCCGCGCAGTAGGCCCCGTCACCCTCCAAGGGGCGGTCCCTACGGG